>CALIEP010000374.1 GCA_938022345.1 uncultured Actinomyces sp. | reverse complement strand
TGAAATGGTCACGCTGCGCAGTCGGTCGCCATCGGCCTCGTAAGAAACCAAAGACGATCCCAGCATGACTCGGCAGTTTGCCTTCGCGATCTCGGTGAGCTCCTGGTTGAGGCGCATTCCGGGAACCGACGGCGGCTGCAAAATGATATCGAAGACTGGGTGACCGAGCATCTCCTGAATGTCTTTCCAGGCAGTCGGATCATTGAGTCCTAGTACTGCAGGAAGACCAACCGTTTCACCGGGACGAACGATCTGCTTGAGCAGTTCGACCAAGCGAACACGGTTTTCTTTCAGATCGAGCGCACGGGCAAAGTTGGTTCCCGTCGTATCGCGTTCTTCACCGCGTACGTCCAAATCGACGTAAGCAGAACGCGCTGAAATCGGATTGCCGTTTACATCCTTTTGCAAGCGCAGATTCTCTGCCGCAAGTGCTGGGTAGAAATCCTTGAGTCGGTTGAAACCGACGATCAGGAATTCCTGGCCAACCGGGATTCCCGCCTCCATCGAAGGCTGATACAACGCAGTGGGACGCAGAGCGCCCAGTGCAGTTGGGATGCGAACGTTGTGGTCAAGCGATCCGACAAGGCGTTCAGGGCCAAGAAGTTCACGGATCCATTCGAAGGATTGAGCGACCGAATCTACGCCAAGTCGTGCGTAGGGGTGCTCTGGACGTTCATTGGCTAGGTTCTCAATGGCCTCGAGGGGATGCTGAACAAACTCGGGGGCGTATCCAAGGGCATCAATTGTTCCCTGCCCCAGTTGAAGTCCGCCAATTCCCTTGGTGACAAGAGTGACCTTCGCTCCGCGTTGTGCCAGTCGGATGCTGGCAGCAAGACCGGCAAGGACCGCTCCGATAACGACTGCGTCACGCATGAGTATGACCTTCCTTCTCTTCCCCAGCTGCGGGGTTTTCATCCTTGCTTTCAAGGGCATCCCAGTATTCACATTCACGCGGAACCGCGTCGGGGGCGGTGGGCAAATGCTCGACGTCAAGGGTTCCTTCGTGGATCCAGTTATCCAAGGCAGCCTGGCGTGCCTGCTTTCCGAAGAGGATCGGCCACAAACCAATCCAACGGTTCTTCAGGAACAAACGAAGCAATTCGTTCGCACGCGGAGCATCAATATCGCCACGCTCATGCGCAATTCCTGCACTGCGCTGCGAGCAGAAGCCGCCTTGGCAGGGTCCCATTCCCAAGCGAATCTGACGACGAACGTCGTCAAGCTGGCCGCCGGGGAGCACATCCATAGTGCGTTCGAGCATCTCGCGGGTGACCAATTCACACTCGCAGATAATCTCTTCGCTGGAAGGCGATTTTCCGTGGTGTTCGACTTCGTCGAGGCGGTGGCCGATGTAGTAGTTCGACTTTCCTTCTGCCTCGGGAACAGCTTCTTCCGCTGTGCGGCAGGGACGATCCTCGCCCATCTGCTGACACATGATGTCAACGATGCGTTCTGCCATGAGGCGGTAGGTCGTGAGCTTACCGCCAGCAATCGTCAAGATGCCATCAACACCGTCGCGGTTGAGGTGGTAGATAACATGCATTCCACGTGCCATGTGGCGGGTATCCGACTCGGAGACACGACTGTCCTTAATCAGCGGCCGCGCACCTGCCCAAGCGTGAAGAGCACGCGATTGGCGGAAGCCAGGAATCAATGCTTCACCAGCATCGAGCATCTGCTGAACTTGGTCGGCAAGAATCGGAAGTTTATCCGGATCTTCAGCCTTCAGGTCCGTCGTGCCAATGATGCACACCGGGTGGACCGGAACCAAGATGTCGCAATCTGCTGGCCAGATACAACGGTTAATGACCGTCTGAGAGAGGCGGTGATTCATTGCGATCATGATGCCCGCACCGGGGACAACCTCAACGCCATGGCAGTCAGCAAGAGCAGCAATCTGTCCAGCCCAGGGACCGCCGCAGTTCAAAACGAAGGAGCAATCGATACGGATGTCTTCGCCGGTTCGTTCATCGCGCGCGAAAACCGCTTCGATGCGATCCTCCGATCGCTGAATTCCGGTTGCTCGCGTGTAGGTGAGGATCTCAGCACCGTAGGCAATAGCGGAGCGAGCTGCACCCCACGTCATACGCCAACCATCAACGGTTCCATCTTCAACCGCGAAGGCCCTCTTGAGGTGGGGGTCTAGTCGAGGCTCACGGCGCAGGGCCTCGGCGGGGGAAATCTCTTCGGCGGGAACGTGGGCCGCTAGCGCACGCTCAAGGAAGAGATCGGCGTACTCTTCATCATCTGCGGATGTCGTGACGAAAAGGCCGCCTGTCTTTTCAACCGCATCGGCATTAATACGCGAGACGATAGCGTTCTCTTCGGCACATTCGGTCGCCGATTCTGGATCGGATGCGATGTAGCGTCCACCGGAGTGAAGCAGGCCGTGGTAGCGACCTGAGGTTCCTTGAGCCATGTCGGCTCGGTCAAGAAGTATCGCGCGGAATCCGCGCATTGCAACATCGCGGACAACGCCGGCGCCGGTTGAGCCGCAGCCAATGACTACGACATCGGTCTCCATCGTCCTCATAGCGTTCGCTGTTCCTTAATTCTGTTTGAGCTTATGTACCACTTAAATCATTACTCTTTTCGAGTTTCTGCACATCCGCCCACACCGTTTTGCACATATGTGCAAACAGGGGTGTTTACCATGTAATCATTCGCAGGAAACTTAGGTACCCCTAAACATTAGGGGGTGCAATCGCACCTCTGGGCAACGTACAGTGTCCCTATGACTCAGACCCTAAACTACCGTCCCCAAGACGATTTCTACCGCTTCATCAACGGCCAATGGCTTGCCACTCACAAGATTCCTGCAGATCGCCCGATGGACGGTATCTTCAACCAGCTCCACGACCAATCAGAGCTGTGGGAAAAAGAGATTGCCGAGGACGCGAGCTTAGGCAAGATCTCAGGACACAATGCAGAACTCATTGCCCATCTCTATGGCACCTTCATGGATGAAGAAGCTGCCGAGACCGCAGGCTACTCCCCTATTGCAGGAAAGCTTGAACGCCTACGCAGCGTGAGCACACACCTCGAACTCGCACGTCTAATGGGGACTTTCCGCTACGAAGGAATCGGCGGCCTCTTCGGGAGCTATGTCGGCACCGATGCCCACAACTCCAGCCAACACCAGTTGGATATCTATCAAAGCGGTATTTCACTTCCCGACGAGGCCTACTACCGCGAGGAGCAGCATCGCCCGATCCTCGAGGCCTGGGAAGCCTACGTTGCCATCCTCTTCACCCTTGTCGGAATTGATGAGGAGCAGGCAGCTAAACATGCACACGCGGTGAAAGAACTCGAGACACAGATTGCCTCCTTCCATCGCGATGCAGTCTCGAACCGCGACCCGCTCTTGGCTGATCACCCCATGACATGGAAGGAACTGTGCAATTCCTATCCGTCATTCCCCTGGTAAGAATGGGCGACGTCCGCACATCTTCCCACCGATAAGGTCGATACTCTCAACGTCTCCCAGCCAGACTTCCTTGAACATGCAACCGCGCTCTGGGCTCAAACGGATCTTGAAACGCTGAAGCTATGGATGGAGCATTCGCTCATCGACGAATACGCAATGCTGCTGTCGAGTGAGTTTATTGAGGCATCTTTCAACTTCCATGGTCGAGCTCTTTCAGGAACCGAGGAACTTCGCCCCCGATGGAAGCGCGGTCTTTCCCTGGTATCTTCCCTCCTTGGCGAGGCGATGGGTGAAATTTGGGTGTCACGCCACTTCCCTCCCGAAAACAAGGCCATCATGGATGAGCTTGTTCATTCTCTTCTTGAGGCCTATCGGCAGGCCCTGTCCACATGTGACTGGATGGGTGAAGAAACGCGAGCAGCAGCTCTTAAGAAACTCTCAACTTTCACGCCGAAGATTGGCTACCCCGACCGTTGGATCGACTACTCGCCGCTGAAGGTGGAGTCTCTTTCCCTTGTAGATACTGTCGAGGCCGCGACTAGGTTCCACGTTCAACGCCGCTGGGATAAGTTGGGTGGCCCCGTCGATCGCAGTGAATGGCATATGACACCTCAAACGGTCAATGCCTACTACGACCCGACGATGAACGAAATTGTTTTCCCCGCGGCTATTCTTCAAGCACCTTTCTTTGATCCCAAGGCCGATGACGCATCGAATTTCGGCGCAATTGGTGCGATTATCGGTCATGAGATCGGCCATGGCTTCGATGACCAAGGTTCACGTTTCGATGCAGAGGGAAATCTGGAGAACTGGTGGACCGAGGAGGATCGCGCTCGTTTCGAAGAACGCACAAAGCGCCTTATCGAACAGTACGATGCTCTGACTCCACGCGATCTTGAGGGCGAGGAGCCGCCACTCCACGTCAATGGAGCATTGACTCTGGGCGAAAATATCGGAGATCTCGCAGGTCTTTCTATTGCTTGGCAGGCCTACGTCTCTCGTTTGAAAGAAAAGGGAGAGAGACCGCAAACTGCCCCCGCGATAGATGGACTAACGGCAGCTCAACGCTTCTTCACTTCTTGGGCACGCGGTTGGAGGACCGCTATCCGTCGTGAATTCGCCAAACAGCTCCTGAGTATTGACCCGCACTCCCCCGCAGAATTCCGTTGCAATCAGGTTGTCGCGAACATGGATTCCTTTGCTGAGGCTTACGATCTGGGACCCGATGACGCGTTGTGGATTGCCCCCAACGAACGCGTTCATATTTGGTAGCCAGGACAACTGAGTTTTCATTTCGTCACAACAATGCAACAGATGGCGCGGCAAGGTTCGCACCATCGGTGCAAACATGCAAAAATAAACACGTTTACGCGCAGTATGCGCGTGTGAATCGTCAACACAATTGGAAGGTACGCAATGCCTGGCCTGAACCTGACGCGCGAAGAAGCACAGCAGCGCGCAGCAGTGATCTCAGTTGATCACTACGACGTCGAACTCGACCTCACTCGCGGAGACAGGGACTTCCTTTCTCGCACCACCGTTACCTTCAGTGCGACTAAGGGAGAGGCAACCTTTGCTGATCTAGTCTCGAATAACGTTCATTCGATCGTTCTCAACGGTGAAACTTTGGACCCGGTGATTCACCAGGACAACCGTATTGCCCTTCCTCCCCTTGCGGCCCACAATACCTTGACTGTTGAGGCTGACTGCCAGTACATGCACACCGGCGAAGGTCTTCACCGCTTCGTGGACCCCGCGGATTCACAGGCCTACTGCTACTCGCAGTTCGAGGTTCCCGATTCCCGCCGTGTTTTTACAACTTTTGAGCAGCCCGACCTCAAAGCGACCTTTACTTTCACGGTCACTGTTCCTGCAGGATGGAAGGTCTTCTCGAACTCGGCTACCCCCGAGCCTGAGGTTCACGAGGATCGCTGGACGTATCGTTTCGAAGAAACCGAGCGCATCTCAACCTATATCACTGCGATTATCGCCGGCCCCTACCAGGGCGTTACCGATTCCCTAGTCTCCAGTGATGGCCGCACGATTCCGCTCAGCGTGTGGTGCCGTGCATCCCTCATCGACTCCTTGGATTCTGATCGCATCCTCGAAATCACCCGCCAGGGATTCTCCTTCTTCGAGGCCGCTTACGGAATTCCTTATCCCTTCAAGACCTACGACCAGATCTTCGTCCCCGAATACAACGCAGGTGCGATGGAGAACGCCGGCTGTGTCACTTTCCGCGACCAGTACATTTTCCGTACCCGCCCCACGACTGCTGACTTGGAAGCTCGTGCCAATACGATCCTCCACGAGCTGGCTCACATGTGGTTTGGCGATCTAGTCACCATGAAGTGGTGGAACGATCTGTGGCTCAATGAGTCTTTCGCTGAATTCATGAGTCACTTGGCTCTGGCTGAAGCAACCGAATACACAGAAGGTTGGACCGGCTTCATGCTCCGCAAGGACTGGGGCATGAATCAGGATCAGCTCCCCACCACCCACCCCATTACCGCTGAGATCCGTGATCTTGCCGACGTCGAGGTGAACTTCGACGGCATTACCTACGCAAAGGGAGCATCGGTTCTTCGCCAGCTGGTCAGCTATGTCGGCCGCGAGCACTTCTTCGCGGGCCTGCATGAATACCTGACGAAGCACTCCTACCAGAACGCCACCTTGGCAGATCTTCTTGACGAACTTGAAAAGGCCTCGGGTCGCGACCTCAAGCAGTGGTCGAAAGTCTGGCTGGAAGAAGCAGGCATCACTCTGCTTCGCCCCGAAATTGAGGTCGACGATAACGGGACAATCACCAAGCTCGCTGTGCTGCAGGAATCCTTCTCCGAGGGATCTTCTCTTCGTCCTCACCGTCTAATCGTTTCCGGCTACAGCGCAAACGAAGAGGGAACAATCTCTCGCGTCTTTACTCAGGAACTCGATGTTGATGGCGCCTCGACCGTTGTCGAGGAAGCTCAGGGAATCGCACGCCCCAATCTCATCCTTATTAACGACCAAGATCTGGCGTACGCAAAGGTTCGCTTGGATCCGCAGTCTCTTGACTTCGCAATCCGTAATATCTCCCGCTTCGAGGATTCCTTGACTCGCGGCGTGATCATGGCCTCGGCTTGGGACATGACCCGCGATGGCGAGATGCCCGCACATGACTACCTGACACTGTTGCTCGCCGCTCTGCCTGTTGAGCGCAATGCGACCATGCTGCGTCTTTACTTGCGTCACCTTGACCAGGCACTGGAGACCTACGTCGCACCCTCGAAGCGTGCTGCTCTGCAAGAGCGCGTTGCTTCAGCTTTGCTCATCCTTGCGCGTACCGCGGCGGCCCACTCCGACGAACAACAGCTTTTTGTGCGCGAGCTTGCGCACTGCGCCGTTCTCCCCGAGCACTTCGAGGCCATTCAGGGACTCTACGATGGAACCCAGACCCTGATGGGCTTGGATCTGGACGTTGACCTGCGCTGGGCTCTCCTCATTGCTCTGGTCCGCGGAGGCGTTGCCGGCGAGGCCGAGATCGCAGCCCTTGATACCGAGGATGACACGATGACTGGTCACCAGAAGGCTGCTGCTGCGCGAGCCGCCGTGCCCGATCAAGGTGTCAAGCAGCAGACGTGGGATGCCGTTCTTCGTGACCTGTCTATCCCCAATGACACCCGTTGGGCAATGGTCTCGGGATTCTGGGCCCAGGCACGAACGAACCCCGAAATGTATGTCCCGGTGGTTGCCGACTACTTCGATTCTCTGGAGCAGATTTGGAAGGATCACACCTTCCACATCGCTGAAGATATTGTCACCTTGATGTTCCCCAATGCCCTTGCGGGATACGTCCAGGGCATCGATCCGATCGCCAAGGGAAACGAGTGGATCTCCAACCACCGGAATGCATCTGCTGCTTTGGTTCGCCTGCTTCGCGAGCAGATTTCGACCACGGAGCGCATGCTGAACGCTCAGGCTGCAGACCTGAACTGATATTAGCGACATAAGCGGAGGGGTTGGTTCCATGCGAACCAACCCCTCCGCTTTTATATGAGTTTAGACTTCAAGCTCATCATCGATCATTCCAGTTCCGGCACCAACGAAGGTCGCTACGCCCATGAGTAAACCGGTTACAGACATGGCAATCAATGGAATGGTCTGATTCCCAAGCGATTGAAGCAAAAGACCAAACCCAATTGGCCCAAGTGCAGCAATGATATAGCCGATAGGTTGAACCAAGGCCGACAGATCCGCAGTTACTGCAGCATCGCGAGAGCGTGCGGGAATGAGCGCCAAAATCAGCGGGAAAGTAAAACCGCCAATTGCTAAAAGTGATACCCAGATCAGCGCGTAGCTCCCGGGGAACGCTGCAAGTCCAATCCAACCGCTGAAGGTGAGAAAGCCCAAAAATGCAGCGAGCCACGGAATATGCGTTCCAACGGTATCAATCATGAAGGGAATCACTAAGCCACCAACAACCGCCCACAAATTCACCAGTGCTGCCATGAGAGATGCAAAGGATGCAGAGTACCCTGCGTTGATCAGAATTTGAGGAAGGAAGGCAAATTGCACATAGGCGTTGAGTGATTGCAGCCCAAATCCAAGAACCAGAGCAATGGCTGTTCGCGAGCGGTAGATTGGCAATCTCGAGGTCGAAACTCGCAGAGAATCTTCCTGATTTTGAGCTTCATTGTCCAGGGGCGATTCATGCGCTCCCCGCGTCGCTATACCATCAGGCCGATCCTTACCTGCACGCACTGCAATCCTGATCCACACCAGGCCTGCCAAGAAAGCAAAGACAACCCAAGCCGCCAGAGAATACTGCCAATAACTGCCGTCCCTGCCAGCAAGAGGAACAGCAAGAGCTGAGCCAAAGGCGCCGCCGATCAAAAGGAGCGTCCCATAGGCAGTAACAAGCAGTGTCCCTCTCCCGGCCTCGTGGTACTTAATCCACGCGGGAACCAAGACATTAGCAAGCGCGGGCCCAGCAAGAGCAACAACGCTGAGGACACAGAAGATAGTAAAGTTCCCAGCCCAGGGACGAAGAAGCAAACCAAGCCCACTGATGAATGTCCCAAGCGTGAGGACCATACTCATTCCCCAGCGCTTCGACATGGGGACAGCCATCAGACCAACACCTGCAAAAACCAGGCAGGGAAGAGCAGAAAGAACTCCCAGTGCACCCGCGCACGCGTTATAGGCCTGCGAAATATGCCCAATCAACGGCCCGATTGATGTTGCCCCGGAACGCATGGTCATACTCATGGCGACGATGCCAAAGAAGGCAAGAGACGTCGAGACTGCGGCTCTGGAATACGATTTTCGCTGATCACTCATCATCGCTGTGTGTTCTTCATTTCATTATCCCCAGCATTTACAAAATTTTCCCAAATTGTGACCATGCATTGAACTTAATTTTCATAAGGAGATTAGACTTGCAATCACTAGTCTGACCGACTGATGACCGCGCTAGCGGCCACAACGTCAGCACACGGAAAGGATTCACGTGTCTACGCCTACAACGAGCACTCGCTCGTCACTAAAGGAATTAACCTTCCGCGGCATTATTATCGGTGGAATTATCACCCTGTTGTTTACCGCGGCAAACGTTTACCTCGGATTGAAAGTCGGATTAACCTTCGCAACCTCGATCCCTGCAGCCGTCATCTCGATGGCAATTCTACGGTTTTTTGCCGATCACACCATCCAAGAAAACAACATTGTCCAAACGATTGCATCTGCTGCAGGAACTCTTTCCGCAGTGATCTTCATCCTCCCCGGCTTGGTTATTGTCGGCTGGTGGAGCGGTTTCCCCTACTGGACGACAATGGCCGTCTGCGCGGTCGGCGGCATCTTGGGTGTTATGTACTCGATCCCCTTGCGCCGCGCGTTGGTTACGGGTTCGGCCCTTCCCTACCCCGAAGGTGTTGCCGGAGGAGAAATCCTCAAGGTTGGCGACTCCCACGAGAAGTCGAATGACAATACTCTTGGCCTGCACGCAATCATTTGGGGCGCAATCTGCTCCGCAGTGATGTCTTTGCTGTCCTACATGAAGGTTGCAGCGTCATCGCTTTCCGCGACATTTAAACTCGGAGCTGGGGCAACCTCGATCGGAACTTCCCTATCACTTGCCTTGATCGGCGTTGGGCACCTTGTTGGATTGACTGTTGGCATCGCGATGCTCATCGGCATGTTCGTTTCCTACTTCATCCTGATTCCCTACTTCAGCGCCGGCCAGCTTGATGGATCAGCATTGTCCGACGTCGTCAGTACAGTCTTTTCCAGCCAAGTGCGTTACATCGGTGCCGGCGTTATGGCTGTTGCCGCAATCTGGACCCTGGTCAAGATCATTTCCCCGATCGTCAGGGGAATCCGCGATGCAATGCGTTCCTCTCACACCCGTCGCGATGGCGGAGAGGTTCCTCAGACCGAACGTGACATCCCGATCACGGTTGTCGCACTGGTCATTGTTCTGTCAATGATCACCGTGGGCGGTCTGCTCTGGCTCTTTACAAACGGGACGGAAATCGCACACAACACAACAATGCTCATCGCTGTTTCGGTGATCTTCACCCTTCTTGCAGGCCTTTTGGTTGCAGCGGTCTGTGGCTACATGGCCGGCCTCATCGGTTCGTCCAATAGCCCCGTATCCGGAGTGGGCATTTTGGTCGTCGTCCTCACCGCGCTGGCAATTGTTGCCGTTCACGGTCACGGATCTTCCGCCGCAGAGACAACGGCCCTGATCGCCTACACGCTCTTTACCGCAGCGATTGTCTTCTGTATTGCGACGATCTCGAATGATAACCTGCAGGACCTCAAGACCGGTCAGCTGGTAAACGCCACTCCGTGGAAGCAGCAGGTGGCTCTGGTCATCGGTGTTGTTTTTGGCGCGCTTGTCATTCCTCCGGTTCTGAACCTCATGCAGAATGCCTTCGGCTTCCAGGGAGCTCCCAACGCCGGCGCTGACGCGCTTGCTGCTCCTCAGGCCTCGTTGATTTCCTCCCTCGCAAAGGGCGTCATCGGTGGAACTCAGGATTGGAACCTTCTGGGTCTGGGCGCCATCATCGGTGTTGCTGTCATCATCATCGACGAGGTCTTGAACCTCACGACGAAGCGCCGTTTTGCTCTGCCGCCTTTGGCAGTGGGTATGGGCATGTATCTGCCCGCCTCGCTGACCATTCTGATCCCGGTCGGTGGCATCATCGGCTTCTTCTACGATCGTTGGTCTGGTACTCGCAAGGATCCTGAGCGTGCTCGCCGTATGGGTACACTCTTGGCAACCGGCCTGATCGTCGGCGAGAGCCTCTTTGGCGTGATCTACGCAGGCATTGTTGGCGCCACAGGAAGTGAAGAACCGCTTGCCGTTGTGGGCGATTCCTTCGCAACGCCAGCGACCTTCATTGGTGCGATCTTCTTCATCGGAAGCGTTGCCCTCCTCTACCGCTGGATTCGTGGACTGGTTGCGCGCACGGATAGTGCGCCTTCCCTTCCCGAGGCCGGAGCTGAGGAAGCCATCGACGTGCACTAGGCATCGCTTAGCCTAAAGTTGGAGGGGAGCCGGACTTGATCCGACTCCCCTCCCGCTCCATTCGAAGTACTCCCTGAGATCACTTCTTATCAATACTCGCGCGTATTGAACTTCTTTTCCTATACAAAAATCCGCTGGATGATCAAACACCCAGCGGTCTTTTTGTGGAGCTCAGGGGGAACGTGTCGAACTCGTAGCGGCACGGGAGCATCTCCTTTTGGTCGCCCGCGCCGGCGGGGCCGAAAACCACCCACCAAATCCATTAGTGCGTTCAGTAGATCCCGGTACGCCGCCACTGCCTCACGCGTCATCGTAAGAATCTGCCATGCATACCTCCAGACATGCTCGCCGTGCGGTATCATCATCAGGCCCCCACGACCCATGTCGGACCCGCTAGCGGATAGACGAGAAACGAAGCGCCCTGCCCGTCCATCCCCACAACCGGCGTCGGCTTCGAGTTCGCGCGCAACTCGTCGACCGCCGCCTACAGAGTGGCGGGCAGCTTAGCAAGTTTCGTCGTTCTCAACTCTGATTCCGTTCTTCAGGGCCTTGCGCATCGCACGGCGAATCATGCTGTGGGACTGCGGGTCCTTCAGTAGTTCTTGATAGGTCGAGCCGTCTCTATCCGTCCGCAGCCAGTTCAGGCACGCCTGCGTTGCGGCCTGGAGATCCTCGCTGCTCGCCTCGTCGCACCACTCTTCGATCAGGTCCGCTTCTTCGTAGAAGGCAACGGTTTGCTCATGGAAGGTATGGGTTGGCACCACGACTCGGGAGCTGTAGTGCACCCATCGCTGAAGAAGGATGTTCACCCCGAACGGCGATAGGGAGGCAATCCGCGAGGTCAGCAGAGCGGGGGCACCGTGTAGAGGCTGTCGAAGTTGGCTGCCTGATGCTGGCTCTGGCTCGCAATATCGGGACGGAGGCCAGGCAGCGGCATCAGGTTGAAGTGGCCTCCCACCCAGCTCT
This sequence comes from uncultured Actinomyces sp., assembly GCA_938022345.1. Taxonomy (GTDB): domain Bacteria; phylum Actinomycetota; class Actinomycetes; order Actinomycetales; family Actinomycetaceae; genus Pauljensenia. The sequence continues at coordinate 467 of CALIEP010000374.1, read as the reverse complement.
GCTCGTCCAGTTCCTTGCGATTCGCCACCTCGGCAACAAGTACTTTCCAGGCGAGATCGACGCCGTTTGTGCGCATCGAACACGGGTGCTGAAGGACCAAAACGGAGCGCGCCTTAATTTTGCCGGTCGATCCGGGCAATTCCACGCCAGTGAACACATCACCGGTGAAGATAGGGCGAGTCGCCGCGACCTCATCGCCACGCGCACGATAGAGGGCGTCCCAGTCGGGGACACTCTCTACGTACGGGGATTCCAAGTAGTGCCTCAAGATCAGCCCTTCATGCGAATAGAGCAGTTGCCGTCGCTCGCCTTGAAGAGTTCGAAGTCTGACCGGTACTTTTCGCGCCAATCGGGGTCGAACTCCGATAGCAGTGCTTCGGGATCTACGTTACCGCTCGCAAATTCTAAGACGAGATCCGCACGATGGGCCGCATAGAGCATGATCGGTGTGACGGGGGCAGACGAGG
>CALIEP010000373.1 GCA_938022345.1 uncultured Actinomyces sp. | reverse complement strand
TACCGGAATACCTGCCTCGGTCAAGAGCTTGACGGTCGCGGCGCGCTGCGCACCGCCCTCGAGCTTGACAGCGTGTGCACCTGCCTTCATCAGGCAGACTGCGTTTGTAAGGGCGTGGGCGGGGGAGGCCTCGTAACTGCCAAAGGGGAGGTACGCGACGATGAAAGCACTTTTACTTGCCCGTGCAACGTAGGAAGTAGCACGTTCCATGTCCTCAATAGTGACCGGTAGCGTCGAGGAATATCCCAGAACAACGTTGCCCAGTGAATCTCCCACCAAGATCATATCGATCCCGGCCTGATCAAAAATCGAGGCAGTGAGTGCGTCGTAGGCCGTTAACATCGAAATCTTGACGCCCTGCTCTTTTGCTGCCTGAAGGTGCTGGATACGGATCCGTTTCTTATCTAGAGGGCCTTGGGAAGCCTGAGAAGGGGAGGATGAAGCATCCGTGCGAGGCACTGAATCGTCAGCGAGGTAACCCGTCATTCTTTTCCTTTCGTCGCCCTATGAGCCTAGTCCGCACTACGGCTTCGTTCCAGCCAGAAGAAGCTGTTGACCTACAATGAAGAAAACCCTCGTATTTTCACGAGGAAAAATGCTGACACCAATCATAGGAGAGTAGGACATGACCGGCACCGCTGGTGGCCTCAATCCCTTGGATGAGCAGGCAATTGAAGAGCTCGTTACTCAAGCGACTTCGGCTATTGCTCATACCGAAACCCTCGATGAATTGAAGGCAGTTCGCCTGGAATTTATGGGAGACTCAGCTGCTCTTGTCCAGGCAAACCGTGGAATCGGGCAATTGGATCCGAAAGATCGAGGCGTTGCTGGTCGTCTTTTGGGAGGTGCCCGCTCGCGCATTACCCAGGCATTGGAGGAGCGTCAGGAGCTCCTTCAGGAACGCCATGACGCGCAGGTCTTGGTGAGCGAAGCTGTAGACGTCACCATTCCTACCGCGCGAGCGTCAAGGTGCACGTCATCCCCTGGAAACGATCATGGAAGAGATTTCGGAT
>CALIEP010000372.1 GCA_938022345.1 uncultured Actinomyces sp. | reverse complement strand
TACTCCAGGGTGCCGTAGCCGTGAATCTTCAGCGGCTCTTCGATGATTCGGTAGATCGAATACATCGGGTCGAGCGAACCGTAGGGGTTCTGGAACACGGCCTGGAGGCGACGACGCAGCGCGAAAAGCTGTGCCTCGCTGTACTCCGAGGTGTCCTCGCCGTCAAAGAAGATCTTGCCCGAGGTCGGCTCCAGCAGGTGGAGGATCATATTCGCGGCAGTTGACTTACCGGAACCGGATTCACCCACGACCGCCAGAGTCTTTCCACGGCGCAGCGTGAAGGAGACATCGTCGACCGCGAGAAGCTTCGAGGCCTCGCCCTTCGCGCCACGGATGTGGAACTCCTTGGTGAGGTGCTCGACGCGAATCATTTCCTCGCTCGAGGCGTTCTTCGCCGAGCCGGTGAACTCTTCTTCCGTGTGCGTGATGCCGCGCGCGTGAGCGGACTCGATACGTGCCGAGGCCAAGGACGGAGCCGCGGAAACCAGACGCTTCGTGTAGGGGTGCTGCGGGTGCTGGAGGATCTCCAAGGCAGGACCGGATTCCACGATGCTACCACGGTGCATAACGACCAGCTGTTCAGCGCGCTCAGCGGCCAGACCCAAGTCGTGAGTAATGAAGAGTACTGCCGTGCCCATTTCCTTGGTCAGCGTCTCGAGGTGATCGAGAATGCGACGCTGAACAGTCACGTCCAGTGCCGAGGTGGGCTCGTCAGCAATGAGCAGCTTGGGACGAGAAGCAAGACCGATAGCGATCAACACGCGCTGACGCATACCGCCCGAGAACTCGTGCGGGTACTGCTTTGCGCGGCGCTCTCCGTCGGGAAGGCCTGCCTGCTCGAGGAGCTCGGTTACTCGCTCCCCTGCCTCAGAGCGGGGAACAATATTGTTCGCCAGCAGAGCTTCCTTCACCTGCGTACCGATGCGAAGAACGGGGTTCAGGTTACTCATCGGATCCTGGGGAACCAAGCCAATTCCGGATCCACGCAGTTCGATCCATTCCTTGGAGCTCATCTTGGTGAGCTCCTTACCGTCGAACTCGATGGAGCCGCCGGTGACCTTACCGGTGCCCGGAAGCAGGCCAATGACGGCAGCGGCGGTGGTCGACTTACCCGAACCGGACTCGCCCACGATTGCAACGGTCTGACCGGGGTAAATGGTCAGGTTAGCTCCGCGAACGGCGGGAACGACACCGGTCGAGGTCGTGAAGGTGACCTCCAGGTCGGTGATCTTGAGCAAAGGATTGGCGTCGTCCGGGTGGATTTCGGCCTTCTCAGCACCTTCGAGGATGACCTCGGTGACAGTCTCTTCGAATTGTTCTTCGTTCACTTCTTCGCCTTCGGGTCAAGGGCTTCGCGAACGGCGTCACCCATCGTGATGAAGCTGAGCACGGTCAAGGCCAGTGCCATAGCGGGGTAGAAGAGAACCATCGGTGCCTCCCTCAGGTTAAGCCTCGCCTGCGAGATGTCAGCACCCCAAGACACATCCGTCGTGGGAAGACCGATGCCCATGAAGGACAGCGAGGCCTCGGCGACGATGAAGGAACCCAGAGCAACCGTCGCGTAGACGATAATCGGTGCCATGGAGTTTGGGATGATGTGGGAGAGCAGGATGCGCCAACGCGATGCACCGGTTGCCTTCGCGGCCGTCACGAATTCTTCGTTCTTGGCGCTCATGACCGAGCCGCGTGTAATACGTGCGATCTGAGTCCAGCCGAACAACGACAAGACCAAGATGACCATCCAGATGTTGCGGTACTGCTTGAACATCTGCATGAAGACAATGGCTGCGAGCAGCAGGGGAACTGCAAAGAAGATGTCGGTGACACGTGAGATCACGGCGTCGATCCAGCCGCCGAGGAAGCCGGCGATGGAGCCAAGAGTTGCACCGATCAAGACGACGCAGATCGTCGTCAGGACACCGACGGAAACCGAGGCGCGTGCGCCGTAAATGACGCGGGCGTAGATATCGCAACCCTGGAATGTGTAGCCGAAGGGGTGTCCGGCCTCGGGCTTGCCCAAAGAGTGCGAGAGCTCGCAGAAGCGAGGATTGGTGCTCGTGAAGAGCTGCGGGAAGACAGCAACCATGAGGGCAACGAAGATAATGACCGCAGCAATCCAGAACAGGGGACGCTTGCGCAGATTCTTCCACGCTTCCCCCCACATTGAGGCGGGTGCGGATTCATCGGCGACGGCGTCAACTGCACCCAAACCGGTCTCATCGATATCCGAGACGTAGTGATCCTGTCCGGCACGAGTACGCGAAATAGCTTGCGAAGGAATGAAATCACTCATAGCGAATCCTCGGATCAAGAACGGCGTACAGCAGGTCAACAAGGAGGTTTGCTGAGATGTAAACCATGACCAAAACTGTCGTGAAGGAAACAACGGTAGCTGGCTCACCGTGAACGATCGCCTGCCACAAGGTACCGCCAACGCCGTTGATGTTGAAGATACCTTCGGTAATGATCGCGCCACCCATGAGGCCGCCCAAGTCGCCACCG
>CALIEP010000371.1 GCA_938022345.1 uncultured Actinomyces sp. | reverse complement strand
CCGCATCTTTGGCGGTCATTACCCTGGTCGGAGTCTGCTTGGGCTTCTTGTGGTTCAACTTCCACCCATCTTCAATCATGATGGGTGGAGGCTCCGAGACAATGGGCTTGGTTCTAGCCGCTGCAGGAATCATCGTTACGGGGCAGGTTGACCCCTCTGTTTTAGGTGGACAGCAGCTGTTGGTTTCCTTCCTTCCGCTATTGCTTCCTATTTCAGTCATCTGCGTACCCATTGGAGATCTTGTCGTCACTACGATTCGACGAATGCTGAGGGGGAAGAGTCCCTTCCATGCGGATCGCTCGCACTTCCACGACCGTCTGCTTGCTAGGGGACACTCGCACCGAGGTGTTGTCGCAATCTTGTGGATGTGGACAGCGCTAGTGGCTTTTCCTCCGGTCGCCATTCTTGTCCATGACTGGAAACGTGTTGCGCTGTGTGCACTTCCGGCACTTGCCTTGGGCATCTGGCTCACCGCTTCAGAATTCCCCGCTTTTACGCGCGCACGTCGGCGTGCGCATCATGACCACATTGAAGCTACCGCTCCCAAAAGCCCCAAGGAAAATGCATGAGTGATTCTTTGCAGGTGCATCAGAAGGATATTCAGCTGCTCATGCGCCGCCTCTGGGGTGTTATTGCTGCTGGTGCCCTGATTGTCGGTGTATGGCAGGCATGGGTCGGATACAGCCTGCGTAGCTTGCTTCTTCCTGTACTGATGTTGGCATTGGGTGCTGTTACGCATCTGTGCCTCGGTGCCATGATTCGTAGTGATGCAACTACCCGACCGATGTGGATATGGGTCCATATGTTCGGAACATTTGCCATCTTGATCGGTGGATTGTTCCTGAGCAAAGCCTTGGGGGCATCTGCGATTGTCACCGGTCTTGTTCTGATTTGTGAGCACTTTGTGGTTTTTGGTGGCCTTGGGATCGCTTTATCACGCATAATTCGTGAGGTTCCGGTTAAGGAAGAGCCAGTGATCGCAGATGCCGATTTTTCGTCGTCGTTGACGAAGGAACAAAATTCCTAGGGATAAGTTCTTGATCTCTGGTTAGTTGGGTTACACTGGACCGTGTTGACCCTAGTGAGGAAGTGGAGCACGTGGAATCGACAGTTCTCGGCGAAGAGAAGGCCGCACAGCGCAGCTACGCTATGCCTTTGTGGTACAAGGTTCTCATCGGTATTGTCGCGCTGATTACTGCCGCAACCTGTATTCCCGCTGTTACACAGGCGCCCCACGCTCCCGGTATCCATGATTTCTTCCCCGATGCATTTTTTGGTGAGGGTACGCTCTTCCAATTCAACCGGCTGACACTGGTGCGTGTGGTCGCTGGAATTACACTGTGCTTGGTTTTCTGGCTCGGTGCGCGCAGCGTCAAGCTCATGCCGGGGCGGTGACAGGTCCTCCTCGAAATGGCAGCCGAGTTTGTTCGCAATGGTATTTCCGTCGCGATGCTGGGTGAAGGACGAGGCCGTCGTTGGGCTGCCTTTATCGGTGTTGTTTTCTTCGGCGTCCTTTTTATGAATATTCAGGGAATTATCCCCGGGATGAATATCGCAGCTTCCTCTGTGATGGCTGTACCGATTGTTTTCGCTGTCATCGCCTACGTTTCATTCGTGGGTGCCGGAATTAAACAGTACGGTTTCTTCCATTTCTTCAAGTCGCAGCTTTTCCCCAAGGGATTGCCCTGGCCGATCTATTTCCTCATTACCCCCATCGAGTTCTTCTCGACTTTTATTGTTCGTCCCGCAACCTTGGCTATTCGTCTTCTGTGCAACATGATTTCAGGGCACCTGCTTCTTGCACTGACCTATTTTGGAACGTCGAATCTACTCATCGCTGCCGGTATGAAACAGACTGGTGCCCTCTTAACCGGAGCTGGCGCGGTTGCGGCGACGCTCTTCGAAATTTTCGTCGCTGTCTTGCAGGCGTACATTTTCGCCATGCTGACAGCGGTCTACATCAAGCTTTCAGTCGAAGAACACTAAAGGCTTCTTGCGCCTTCGACTGATTCACCAAAGGAAAAGGAAAGAAAAATGACCGGATCCCTTGCCTACATCGGCTACGGCCTGGCTGCGATTGGCCCTGGTATTGGTATTGGCCTCCTCGTGGGAAAGACCCAGGAAGCAACCGCACGCCAGCCTGAGATCGCCGGTAGGCTCTTCACCAACATGATTATTGGTGCAGCACTTGCTGAGGCTCTTGGCCTGATCGGCTTCGTTCTGCCCTTCATCGTCTGATGTTCGCACAGCTTGTTCCTATGTCCGAGGGATCGGTCGGAGGAATTGGCGTTGTTCTGCCTCCTCTCTATGAGATTTTCTGGTCAGCGCTGATTCTTCTGGTCATCCTCTTGGTCGTCGGTTTGTACGCGTTGCCGCGGATCTACTCGATGATCGACCAGCGACGCGACGCCATTCAGGAAGGCCTCGATAACGCTGAGAAAGCTCGCGAAGATCTCTCTCTTGCTTCGCGTAAGAAAGATGAGATGCTTCGTGATGCTCAGGCTGAGGCTCACCAGATCCGTGAAGATGCACGTGCTCAGGCCCAGCAGATCGTCGCACAGGCACGTCTTGATGCGCAGGTAGAGGCACAGCGCGTGCAAGATGCCGCTCAGCGTCAGATTCTTGCCGAGCGGCAGGCCGCGCAGATTAGCCTGCGTAGCGATGTTGGTTTGCTCGCTAGCGAGCTCGCAGAGAAGCTTGTGGGTGAGCATCTGGAGAATACTGATCTCACTGCTCGCGTTGTGGATCGCTTCTTGGATGAACTCGAGGCTGAAGAAGTTCCCGTTGGTGGTGCGAACTGATGACTCCTGAGTTGTTACGCGAACGTCTTGCGCAGGCGGGCGATGAGCGTATGAAGGTAGCGGAAGATCTTTTCGGCGTCGCAGATTTTTTGCGTACGAATTCTTCCGTCCAACGTGCACTCACTGACCCCTCGCGTGAACAGAGTGATAGAGACGCTCTTGTTGATCGTCTTTTCGCTCCGGTTGTATCTGCTGTCTCGATTCAGTGTCTGCATGACCTGGTAGCGGGTCACTGGTCCCGTCCGCGTGACATCGTGCACGCTGTCGAAGAAACAGGCTGCGATGCAGTGCTGCTCAGCGCGCAATTTGATGGGGTATTGGAAGAAACAGAAGCTCAGCTTGTTGCGGTTTCTGTTTTCCTTCAGTCACATCGCGATCTCAGAAATGAACTCTCTGACCTGTCTGCCCTTTCTCCGAAGGGACGCGCAGATCTTGCCCAGACGGTGTTCCAGAGTGTTCTTGGCCAGCCGAGTCTGCGTCTTCTGCGTCGATGCGTGGGACGGACCTCGCATGGCCACCTCTTGGGAAAGCTGCGGGAATTGGCTGTTCGCGCGGCAAACCTCTCTGGTCGACGCTTCGTATTCGTTGAGTCGGCACACGAGCTGAGCGACGACCAGAAGATGCGTCTCGAGAAGATTCTTGAGACCAAGCTGGCAAGCCCCGTTTCGGCAACCTACACGCTGCGCCCTGAACTGCTCGGCGGCCTCGTCATCCGAATGGGGACGGAGCGAGTCGATGCATCACTGGCCACGCGAGTTGGTGCTCTCAAACGTTCGATCGTCGGTTAAGCCCGATGTGTCTGAGGAATAGATAGAAGGAATGCTCAATGGCTGATCTGTCCATTAGCCCCGAGGAAGTACGGGCGGCGCTCGACTCTTTCGTGGAATCGTATCAACCTGCACAGGTTGCGACCGATGAAGTCGGTCATGTTACCGAAACCGCCGACGGTATTGCCCACGTTGAAGGGCTTCCCGGAACTATGGCAAACGAACTCCTGCGTTTCGAGGACGGGACGCTGGGGCTTGCCATGAACCTTGAACAACGTGAAATCGGTACCGTTGTCCTTGGAGATTTCTCCTCCATTGAAGAAGGACAGCCCGTTTACCGCACCGGTGAAGTCCTCTCAGTGCCCGTTGGTGATGGCTACCTCGGTCGTACCGTTGACCCGCTGGGCCGCCCCATCGATGGCCTCGGTGATATCACCGACCTGGAAGGTCGACGAGCGCTGGAACTTCAGGCTCCTGGCGTCATGATGCGTAAGTCGGTTCACGAGCCGCTGCAGACCGGTCTGAAGGCAATCGACTCGATG
>CALIEP010000370.1 GCA_938022345.1 uncultured Actinomyces sp. | reverse complement strand
AATTCCGCCATTTTTCAGGAGCGTCACGGAGTCACAGATCTCGCGAACGACTGACATCTCATGGGTGATGATGACGATGGTGACGCCGGTTTCGTCACGAACCTGGCGCAGCAACGACAGGATCGCACGGGTTGATTCGGGGTCAAGAGCTGAGGTCGGCTCGTCACAGAGCAAAACTTGGGGGGTGTCTGAAAGAGCGCGGGCAATACCTACACGCTGGCGCTGGCCGCCAGAAAGCTCGGAGGGGTAGGCTCCGCCTCGATGTTCGAGGCCGACGAGGGCAAGAAGTTCACGAACGCGTTCTTTGCGTTCCTCACGGGTGAATTCTTTCTTTGCGGCGACCTTCAGCGGGAATTCAATGTTTTCTCCCGCAGTCTTGGCATCGAAAAGGTTCGCTGCTTGGAAGACCATGCCAATCTTGCGTCGCGCTTGGCGCAATTCGCGCCCGCGAAGCTGCGACAGATCAATGTCATCAACGATGATCGACCCAGAAGTCGGTTTTTCTAGGGCTGTTAGACAGCGAATGAGCGTTGACTTACCGGCACCCGACTGGCCCACGATTCCGTGAATACTTCCTGCTTTGACGTGCAGATTCACATGATCAAGGGCAACGACATCATCACTTCCCTTCACGGGATAGATCTTCGAGACGTCGATTAGATCAATCACTGGGTCCTCCTTCCATGCACCCTTAGACTATGAGGCGGTACCGGAGTGTCCAAATTTTTCGTTACACAACCTCACATTGCGAAACTGACAGCAATGAGGAAACCGATAACCGCCAACACGCTCGCGCCCAGCCAGACCCCTAGAACAAGGCCCACAGCACTGCGGTATCGCCGCTCACGAACGAGGGTTACCGCATCAAGCACAGCGGTCGAAAAGGTTGTAAATCCGCCTAAAAACCCCGTTGATACCAGGAAGTAGAGCGGCGACACTGAGGCAAGTGAACCAGTAACCAGCCCCGCGCATAAACAGCCCAGGATATTGACAAGGCCGATCCCCCATTGGGGTGTTCGCTTTGCATGACACTTTTTGAGATAAAGATCCAGCTGCCAGCGAGAGAGCGCGCCCAGGGAACCGAAAAGGCACACGAGAAGAAAGAGCAGTGGGGTCATTTCTTTGCCCCCCGTGACGATTCACTGCGTCGGGATCCTTGACCCCAGATCCACCCCAAAGCAGCAAGCCCAATCCCAACTACAAGCAATACAAGGCTTGAAAGCATTCCCTCGATCAGTAGAGGCAAGGAGGAGACCACCGCAGCGGCAAACGGAGAAGAGATAGCTCCGGAAAGCTCGCCCCCAGCAGCGGGGACTGCTGTCATTGCTTGGACTGCATTATAGACACTGGCCACGACCATGGTGGCGTATGTGGTCAAAGCGCCGGCGAACCCACTTCCCGCAACAAGCATGACTTTTCTACGCACAGTATCTTCACTGAAATACCCCTGCGCCCAAGCGGTCACAAAACCGAGAAAGAAGGCCCCAACAAGATTTACGACCACCGTGGACCAAGAAAAAACTGTAATTTTCCCACTACCCGTAGCAGCAAGATCCAATCCCGCACGAATTGCTGTGCCCAAGAAGGCCCCGAAAGCAACACACAGCCGCGAGGGAATACTCGACACCCACGCCATCTGCGTATGGGTCGCATCACTGCTCGTGGCGCCTGTTCCCGTGCGGTGTGACGCATCTGTCCCCACGCAGCCTGACGGGTTCGTCTCGCGCGCTGAAGAGCCTTCCCCTTCCGCGCCGCGTCCGTGATCTCTTCGTTCTTCCACGTCTTCAAGGTTAGTCTGGGGGTATGGCAACTGCGGCACCTTTTTCTTCTCACCCCAGCAATGGTGCGGAAAACTCCCCTTTTCCCACCTACGCAAGCACGGCCTCGGCAATGGGAGATACTGCGCTGCACACAACTGGTGTGGGACGCTTCGCTCCCTCACCGAGCGGCGACCTGCACCTGGGAAACCTCCGCACCGCGCTGCTCGCGTGGCTGTGGGCGCGCACAACCGGACGGAAGTTTGTCCTGCGAATCGAGGACATCGATCGCGTGCGCTCCGGTTCCACGCAGCGCCAAATCGACGAGCTGAGCGCGCTGGGAATCGATTGGGATGGCGAGGTCCTCATCCAGTCCTCGCGCGCACACGTCCATGACGAGGCCGTCACCCGCCTATTCCACGAGGGTTACGCTTTCGAGTGCTTCTGCTCGCGTAAGGACATTCGCGAGGCCTCTTCCGCCCCTCACGTTCCACCGGGACACTACCCCGGGACCTGCCTGCACCTGAGCGCATCTGAGATCGACCGAAAGCGCGAAGAATTCGCGGCCGAGGGACGCCGTCCCGCCCTGCGCTTGAAAGCTCCCGTCGCCGAGTGGACTGTCCATGATGAGTATTTCGGCGATTACACGGGGCCCGTTGACCATTTCGTCATCCAACGCTCTGACGGCGCCCCTGCCTATAACTTGGCGGTCGTTGTCGATGATGCCTTCCAAGGCGTCGATCAGGTCGTTCGCGGAGATGATCTCTTGTCTCAGTCCCCCGGCCAAGCCGTCCTTGCACGATTGCTCGGCTACCCGGAGGTCACCTACGCACACGTTCCGCTGGTGTTGTCTGCCTCGGGGGCGCGACTCGCTAAGCGCGATGGTGCGGTAACCATCGAGTAACTTGCAGAACGTGGTGTGACGATTACCCAGATCATTGAGGTCTTAGCCCGCTCGATGGGGGTTGAAGGGGTTCACTCGGCCTCGCAGCTTCTTGAATCAATGGATGTTGAGAGGCTGCGCGCGCTTCCCCGTCAGCCGTGGACACCCGACTTGGAGAGGCTCTTCGCTTGATCGCTCGGCGTGACGCCTCGCCCCTCCCCCCTCCCCCGCAAATGACACACGAAGTCGGCAAAAGACACAGGCCATAAGCTGTGTCATTTCACGACTTCGTGTGGAGGAGGCGAAACGGGAGGCAGACAAACCCGGGCAGCGCAAACGTGCGCCGGGGGCGAAGGCTCACGCCTCCGCCCCCGGCTACTCTGACCTACTACGAGCAGCAGCTGCCTCTCGCTACTTCAGTGAAGAGCTAGCAGTTTCCTGCAGCTTGTCCAGAGTCGGACCGACTGCAGCTCCATTCAGCCAGGTGGCCTCAATCTGCTCCTGGATCTGGTCGGCGATCTTCGGCCACGCCTCGACGCGCGGTGCCATGCGGGCGTAGGTCGTCGCGGTCTTCAGATACTGCGAGCGGTGCGGAGCATTGAGGTACTCGCTAGAGTCCAGAGCCTTCTGAGTTGCAGGCATGTGACCGGTCGCGATCGCCCAGTCGCCGGTGTGCTCGTTCAGGAACTTGGCGAACTCGAAGGCAGCACGGTACTTCTTAGCATCGGGCTTGGCCGAGACGGGAACGGTCCACACGTGGGAGTTTGCCCAGGTTGCCTTGTCCTTGAAGAGCATGAGCGCATCGCTGGTCTCGTACTTGAAGGGAGCTTCAGCGGTGAACTGGTTGACCGACCACACGCCGTTGTACATGACGGCCGACTCGCCGCGCAGGAAGCCCTGAACCGAGGCATCGTAGTCGTGGTTGACGGTCGTGTAGCCTTCCTTAACCAGGGTGTTGATGAATTCCAACGAGGTCTTCGCCTCAGCCGAGTTCATATTTGCCTTGGTTCCGTCCGCGGAAATGATGTCCGATCCCTGCTGCTGGACCAGAGTCATCCACAAGCGCTCGCCCATCGGGTCCTTCGACAGGGCGATATCAATGTAGTTCTTTCCGGTCTTCTCCTTCACGGCCTTTGCATGCGCAAGCAGCTCATCAGGCGAAGTCGGAAGCTTGTAGGTACCGTCTTCACCAACCAATCCGGCCTGGGAGAGGATATCCATGTTCAGGTGGCTGATGATGGCGTGGGTGTCGAAGGGAACGCCCCACTTCTTGTCCTTGTAGGTCACGGCGTCCAAAGCGGGCTTCGTCGAGCCGGACAGGTCGATACCCACACCATCGGGCACCTCCATGAGCAGGCCCTTGGCAGCGTAGTCGGGCAGGTTGGAGCCGTGCATGATTGCCACGTCGGGGCGATCCGACGAGGCCAGAGCGGCATTGAGCGAGTCATAGTAGCTGTGCCACGAAGCACCGCCCATACGCTCAACCTTGATTCCCCACTTGTTCTCTGCATTGAACTTGTTGGTGAGGATCGAGATAGCCGTGCATTCACTGTTTGCCTTGGACATGTCAGTAACACCATCGGTCTTTTCCTGACAGTCGCCAAAGAAGCGGGCCATGGTGATGGTGGTCCCCTTGAGGTCGTCATCGCTGACGGAAGCAATTGCCGCTCCGTCAACAGTCTTTGAGGAGGAGGCGGAGTTCACTCCACATCCGGTGAGTACAAAGAGCGCGGTCGTCGCCAGTGCGCATGCACCGATTCCCGCGTGACGTGTCATTGCGCGTCCTTGTCGCATTGTCATGCCTTTCGTTGTGTGGTGAATGGTGAGTTTTCGTGTGGGTAAGATCCTCATTGCCGAGGCCGAGTTTCCCTTTCCCGGCAGTGACGATCAGGCGTGTGGCGCAGGTGGCGATGCCTACTTATCACCACTGGATAGCGAGATTCCTCGGATCAGATACTTCTGAAGCAGCAGGAAGACGATGAGCAGGGGCGCCGCACCGACAATTCCTCGGGCCATCAGCGAACCCAATTCCGTCGATTGTGCGAATGTTCCCTGCAGGGAGGCCAAACCGGTCGTCACCGTGAACATTTCGGGCTTTGTCGCCGAGACCAATGGCCACAGGTAGTCATTCCAGGTTTGAACGAAGGAGAAGGTCGCAAGCGCGATCAGAGCCGGTCGCGCAAGGGGCACCATGATGGAGAAGAAAATCCTCACGGGTGAAGCCCCATCAACCTGCGCGGCTTCCTCCATTTCGCTGGGCACCTGCGAGAAGAATTGCGTCATGATGAACACGCCCAAGGGGAAGGCAACCCGGGGGAAAATCAGCGCAATATAAGAATTCGCCAGCCCGGCCTCGGAAAACATCATGAAGAGGGGAACGAACATCGCTTCTTTGGGAACCATCATCCCGGCCAAGGTCAGTCCGTAAACAATGGTTCGCCCCGGGAAGGGAAGCTTCGCGAATGCATAACCGGCAGCGGCGCAGATGATCACCGTAATGACCGTGGCAGTGATCGACACAATCATCGAGTTGAGGAACCATCGACCAGCCAAGCCAGTTAGGAAAACATCGGCATAGTTCGACAGGGTCGGCTCTGTGGGCACAAGGATCTGCGAGTTCGTCTTCAATGACGAGTTCGAGCTCAGAGAGATCACCAGCGTCCACAGCAGCGGAATAAGCCACAGCAGAGCAAGTGCCATCATGACGACGTGGTAGCCGCACGACTTGAATTTCTCGCGCATGTCAGCGGCTCCTTTGCCGTGAGATCAGGAATTGGATCAAAGAGATGAAGACCATCAGGACGAAGAGCACCAGGGACATTGCCGAGGCGTAGCCAAGCTGAGTGTCTCTAAAACCGGTCTGGTAGATGTAGCGGACCAGAACGTCAGTCGTGCCACCCGGGCCACCGGCCGTCATGATGTTGACCTGGCCGAAGATCTGGAACGAGGCGATGATCTGGGTGACAAGGACCAGTACCGTCGCGTGACGCAGACCGGGAAGGGTGATGCTGACGAACTTTTGGAAAGAGTTCGCGCCGTCCAAGCTTGCGGCCTCGTACAGCGTCGGATCGATATCCTGCAATCCCGCACCAAAGAGGATGAGGTTAAAACCGACGGTCCACCACACGGTTGTGACAACGATTGCGGTCATTGCCCATTTGGGATCAGACAGCCAAGCGATGGTTCCCCACCCCATGTGTTCGGTGAAGCGAGCCACGATTCCTCGTGAAGGGTTGAGCATGTAGCCCCAGATCAGTGTGGCCACCGAAACCGGAAGAACATAGGGGACGAAGAATGCCGCGCGATAGAAAGCTGAGGCTTTCCCGCCGCGTTGAAGAAGCAGAGCGTAGATCAGGCCGAGTCCAACGATGATGGGGGTCGACACCAGGGTAAAGACCGCGGTGTTCATCATCGCGTTCCAGAAACGTGGATCAGACCAGGAACCGCCATCTCCCGGGTGGATTCCCAAGAGAATTGCTGCTCCGACCAGAGTGACAATCAACAGAATGCGTCCTGAGTTCAGGTCGCGTTCACGCACTGCCTTGATCGCCACATACACTCCGCATGCCAAGCAGATCAGTCGAGCAATCCACATGGAGCTGATGTCCCAGACCAAGCCCGTTCCACCCAGCATGTGGGTGTAGTTCTCAAGCCCGATCCATTCTCGGGTGCTACCCAGCAGGTCCCAGTCAAAGAAGGACATCAGAATCGCTTGGACCACGGGAAAGAGGATGAAGATCCCGTAGAAAATCAGAAAGGGCAGAGTGAAAGCGAAGTTAGTTGCCCACCGGCGAAGTACGCGGGCTTTAGGCATCGCGATCACCTTCAAAGGCCCGCGAAACGGCGCTTCGCTCATCAGTACCAAGCACCGCACTGGCCTCGACAATCGTGCGAGGCCGGATGTGCCCGCTTTGGCGAGCAGAACTGGTGACGAATCCTCGGATAACCTCCAGTGGAAGCTTGGGATTGCGATTTTCGTCGGCGAGGCCGTTGGTTTCCTGACGGGTATCCGTCAGTTGTGTGTAGCAGAAGCCAGCTAGAATGGGCGAGGATTCAAGAGCATCGAAAAGTCCGCTCACGCGCTCCTCATAGGCCTCGACAGTGGGGACAACTGCGTAGCCCCAGGCGTCCTCCGCATCCAGGGGTAGCGAAATCCCACCGAACTCCGTGACCATAACGGGACGATCATCACTCCATGGCTGCCCCAGAAGGATCTTGCGTCCTTGCGGGCCGACTCCGTTAACCAGCTCTGAAATCGATTCACGGTCGGCGTAGTTGACTCGGAGCTGCTCGCCGTAAACCCCGTAGTCGTGAGTTGTCACAATCGGAGTTTCGAGCTGCTCCCACCCGTCGTTGGCGATGACTGGACGAGTCCCGTCAAGCGCATCGGTCAGGGCAACGACCGAGCGGACGAAAGCCTGCTGCTTTTGCGAGGTGACAATCAGGTCCACTCACCAGCTTTCATTGAAGGGCACCCAAACGATCAAACTGGGATGGTTGCGATCACGCAAAACCAGATCGCGCCATTCCTGCGTGGTGACGCTGACTGCTCGATCGCTGAAGGCATAGGCGGATGCAGATTCCCCCCACACCATCATTCCCATGCGATCGGCCCAGGTCAGTGTGCGTCGATCCGCACTTCGCTCGTGGATACGGACGAAGTTGAAGCCCATATCGCGGGCCAGTTCCAGATCCGCCTTTAGGGCCTGCGGGCTGGGGGCGGTGAAGTAGGACGAGGGCCAGTAACCCTGGTCCAGAACACCGCGCAGGTAGGTGGGCTGGTGGTTGATTTCCACATAGCGGTGCGAAAGGCTGACATCGCGGATACCAACGTAG
The DNA here is from genome assembly GCA_938022345.1 of uncultured Actinomyces sp. Lineage (GTDB taxonomy): Bacteria > Actinomycetota > Actinomycetes > Actinomycetales > Actinomycetaceae > Pauljensenia. Next base: position 2,943 of record CALIEP010000370.1, on the reverse strand, counting down.
GAAACAACCTCGTCATCACCAACGCAGATCCGCGCATTCATGAGGTTGGGATGGGCGGGCGACCACAGTAAGCGCCCCCATTCCTGTCGGTTTGCCAGCCCGGGGATTTGAGCAACGAGGCGCAGCGAGCGTGAGCGCATCCGGACCATACTTGCAGCCAAGGTTTCGCCTGCAAGTTCAAGGGTCAAACTGGCCTCGATCGGATCGATATCGCCGCTGGCTTCACGCAGACCCGATAGTGCGATATCGCAGGCGACTTGAGCATTCTCAATATCCCAAGACCAGGTCAGCGACTCAATGTAGCCTTCGGGGACAACTTCCATCCAGACATCGCGCCAGATTCCGACGACCGAGTGGTACCAAATGCCGTGGGGGTTTTCCTGCCAGTCTTGTTTGCCGCGCGGCTGGTCCACAGCGTCAAGGCGATCCTGCGCGCGGACGACAAGTTCTAGGCCATCATCTAGATAATCGGATGAATCAACGGTGATGGTGAAAGGCGTGTATCCACCTTCGTGGTGCATATGGTGTCGGCCATTAATCCAGACATCACAGGTGAAATCAACCGCTTCGAAGTGAATACGCAGGTGCTGGCGCGAGGAAGTGTCATCAGCGCCTGCCTGCTGAAGGTGATCGGGGGTAATGGTTCGCCGGTACCAGACGACGTCGGATCGTTCCCCACTCCAGCCGCTATCCGGGCTTCCGGGCGGGAAGGGGACTGTGATCGTCTTAGAGAAGGTGACTCCGGGGAGGTACCAGCCCAGGGTGAGTCCCTCGTCGCTTGAATCCGTGGAGAAAGACCACTGGCCATTGAGATTCAGCCAGGATTCACGGCAAAGATCGGGGCGAGGATAGTGCGCGTCGCTCCATGCTTCAAAAGTGTCTACGTTGACCTTCATGGGATTATCATGCACGATTTGCCACAAAATTGCAACGTAGCAAATTAAGGACAATTCCTCAGCGATTAACCAGAATATTCAGTAGACTGATGCAATAATCCCTGATGACATCGGTGTTAACAACACTTTTTGGAGACGCACATGAAATCTTCACGGCCGAACATGCGCGACGTTGCGCAGCTTGCCGGTGTTTCACAGCGCACCGTTTCAAACGTAGTAAATAATTTCCCACACATCTCCCCCAGCACTCGACGCGCTGTCGAAGATGCAATCCGTCAACTCGGTTACCGTCCAAATATTGCGGCACAACGGCTTCGCCAAGGTCAGACTCATACCTTGGCGCTCGCGATCCCCAATCTTGCCTGGCCGTATTTCGGAGAGATTGCGCACCTGATTCAAGACGAGGCACGACGCAACGGATACTCGATCATGGTTGTCGAAACCGCCGGCACTCGCGAACATGAAGTCTCAGTCCTGCGCGACTTCCGCACCAACCTCATTGATGGACTCATCCTCTCCCCCATCGAACTCGACCTCGAAGGCCTCAACCAGCTCGAGTTGGACGCACCGCTGGTACTGCTCGGCGAGAGGATCCAGGATGCGGGTATTCCGCACTTTTCAATGGATAACGTCTCTGCGGCCTCGGAAATGGTGCACCACCTCTACCAGCAGGGCGCCCGCAGTTTCCTGGTTCTGGGATCGACGCACACGCAGGCAACCTCCAGCGCCGGAGCCCTTCGTCAGCGAGGAATTGAGAAGGCACTATCTGAACTCGGATTGGACTCGTGGGCATGGCGCAGCGTTGAAGTTTCCCCGTGGACCGCTGGTGGCGCACAAGAAGCACTCTCTCAGTGGTTGGAGTCCAATAACCTCCCCGATGCGATCTTCACGATGAATGACCTCCTTGGGATTGGCGCACTGCGCGCGCTCGCCGAGGCGAATGTGCGCGTACCCGAAGACGTGTTGGTCTCCACGTGGGACGATACGGTCCTTTCACGTTTCTCAACGCCAACGCTGACCACGATCACGCCCGATACTCATGCAATCGCTCGCGAGGCCGTCCAGGGGCTGATTGCGCTCATTGAGGGACGCGGGGGTGCAGGTGGCAAACAGGCCCCCACATCAAGTGAAGAGCAGCGCAATCAGGAAAGCGGAACCTCGTCAGTCGATCTCCCACAGGCAGTGGCAGACGTGACGGTTTCACACACACTGACAATCCGCCGGTCGACCCTTCGGGCATAAGCTCTTAAGCTCCTTGATTCCTGTTTTAGCTCGCACACCTGCGGCCTCAGAACAGCAATAGGACAGGAATGAATGAGCTAAAGCAGGAATAGGGAGGAGGGGTGGAGCAGCCGACGCGCACACATACACTGCGCACACATACACGTGTGGGCAGACCCGAAGGCCTGCCCACACAAAAAGCTGGAGAAAACGCTCAGAGGTTGAGCTGGATCTTGCGTCCGGGGACAGCTTCGATCAGCTCGCGAGTGTAATCCTGAACTGGGTGATCAAAGAGTGCATCGGTCGTGTTTGCCTCGACCAGGCGGCCCTTCTCCATAACCACAACATCGTCTGCGATCTGGCGGACAACGGCCAGGTCGTGAGTAATGAACAGGTAGGACAGTCCAAGCTCAGCTTGCAGGTCGTTAAGCAGGTGCAGAATCTGGTTCTGAACCAGCACGTCCAGTGCGGAAACGGCCTCGTCAAGGACGATCACCTCGGGGTTGAGCGCAAGAGCACGCGCAACCGCGACGCGCTGACGCTGACCACCGGAGAGCTCATTCGGGTAACGACGCATGGCGCTACGCGGCAGGGCAACCAAGTCAAGCAGCTCGGCAACGCGCTCTTCACGCAGCTTCTTCGGGTTGAACTCGGAGTGTCCTTCAAGAGCGGCAACTGCCCACGGCTCGGGCTCACGGCCCGCAGCCTTGGCGCGCTCAACTTCCTGCTGAGCGTAGGCCTTAACGCGCTCTTCACGCAGCTTCTTGTCGGACTCGGAGTGTCCTTCAAGAGCGGCAACTGCCCACGGCTCGGGCTCGCGGCCCGT
>CALIEP010000369.1 GCA_938022345.1 uncultured Actinomyces sp. | reverse complement strand
GGTGTTGTTGGCTTTGGGGGTTATGCCTCGCAGAGTCGTGCGCGCGTTCTGGCTCGCGTCATCATGGAAGATCGAGTGGGGGAGCGCTCGTGGTTGACCCAGCGGCGAGGATGGCGTCAGTTTTTTGATGCTCAGGTTCCTTTTCAACCGGTTCTGGTGACCTGCGGTCAAGCCCAGAAGGTCGTCTTCACCGATGGTGGTGGATACATCGATATTGAGCTTGAAGGGCACGGTTTGGAACCGGGGTGGCAGGTTGCCTCGATTCAGCCTCTGAATGCCGTGGATGTTCAGCGAATGGGTGTCCGCGAAGGAGATCGCCTGTATCCCTCTTCTGATGTTGAAGGGGCTAGCGCTGCGGGAGAGTCTCTTTTACGGGTGGGTAGGGCAGAAGAAGGCCGCGTTCTTGGTCGTATCCGTGCGGCAAAATCTGTTGATATCCCGCTACGAGTGATCGGTGACGATGAACGCTACGGTGTTGTTTCAGATATTGATGACACGATCATTGTCTCGATGATTCCGCGTTTGTTGACCGCGGCAAAGCACGCGCTGATGGAGAGAGTTTCCGATCGCGAGGCCGTGCCAGGGATGGCAGGATTCTTGCGTCGAGTGGCACGTTTCAACCTCTATCCTTCGGTTCAGGAGAAGCAGACTGAACGCAAGGAGTTGTCTTCGGCCGCGCATGGAAGGCATGCGAATGCCTTGCCGGTGATGTATCTGTCGACTGGCCCGTGGAACCTGGTACCCGGCTTACGCGAATTCTTGCGCCGAACAGACTTTCCTATGGGTGCCTTTTTGATGACGGATTTCGGGCCGTCGAATACAGGGTGGTTCCGCTCGGGTGTTGAACATAAGAAGCGCGAATTGCGACGCCTTGTGCGTACATTCCCAAATATTCAGTGGATCTTGGTCGGTGATGATGGTCAGCATGATCCGGAAATCTATGCGGAGTTCGCACGCGAGTTCCCGAAGAATGTCGCGCTGATTGCAATTCGCTCGCTGTCACAGTTCGAACAGCTGATGGCACACGGCACTCTTGATCCAATTTCCTTGGGAGAACTGGAAAAAATCCCCGACCAAATACCTCGTTTGTACGGTGAGGATGGATTTAGGCTAGGTCGAGCGGTTGCGGCTCTGGTGCCACAACCGCCCGACCCGCAACGTCTAACCGGATATTTGGATCGCTGAAGCTAGCCAAATATCCGGCTTCAGTCCTCGAGGCGGCGAGTCCTGCATTGTTTAGATTAGTCTGTTTCGCTTCATATCGGCAGTGCTTAGTTCGCACCTTTAGCTTAAATTTCGCGCCTTTTATGGGGCTGTTGACAAGGCAATAAGCCTGATCGGACCGGGTATGAATGGTTGACGAGGAAGCAAAATCTACCACGATGTGATTTGTGGCATAGGTTGACAAATTTGAGAGCTTGTTACAGATATCTCTTTACCAAATCTTTGTAATCGTAACCGAAATGTAATGTTTACATCATGGACATGTGAAGGTTTCGGGAAAAAAGTGGGCTATGCTTCCGAGACATCAGCACATATGACTGAACAGAATTCCTACAGGAGGAATCTCATGAATCTTAAGAGGTCGTGGCTGGCAGTGCCCGCCGTCCTTGGTTTGGCACTGACCGCTTGCTCTTCTGGCAGCACTGGTTCTTCGGACAACTTTGTTACCGTTAACGGTTCTGAGCCGCAGAACCCGCTGATTCCGGCTAACACCAATGAGACCGGTGGCGGCCGCATTGTCTCCAGCATCTTCTCATCCCCCGCTTACTACGCGGCCGACGGTTCAACTCAGCTGGACGCTGCGGAGTCCATCACCCCCAACGCTGACAACACTGAGTGGACCATCAAGCTGCGTCACGATGGCAAGTTCTCCGACGGCACTCCGGTTCTAGCAAAGAACTTCGTTGAGGCATGGAAGATGGCCACGAAGGAAAACCTGGGCTCCGCAAGCTTCTTCGCTAGCGTTATCGGTACCGACGATGACGGCGCTGGCGACATGGAAGGTGGCCTGCAGATCGTTGACGACTACACTTTCGTCGTCAAGCTGAAGGGTCCTGAATCGGACTTCATCAAGCGCCTGGGCTACACCGCCTACTCTCCGCTTCCCGACTCGACTCTGGCAGACCCCAAGAAGGGTGGCGAGCACCCCGTGGGTAACGGCCCGTACATGCCCAAGGATGAGAACGCTTGGCAGCACTCCAAGCAGATCGATCTGGCCGTGAACCCCAACTACAAGGGTCCCCGTGAGGCTAAGAACAAGGGTCTGAGGATTGTCTTCTACCAGTCCCTCGATGCTGCTTACGCTGACCTGAGCTCCGATAACCTCGATGTCCTCGATGGCGTGCCGTCCTCGGTCTTCTCCAGCTACCAGCAGGAACTGTCCGGGCGTACTGCTAACCAGCCCGCAGCCGTCATCCAGTACATCACTATTCCTGAACGCTTGGAGCACTTCTCCGGTGAAGAAGGCAAGCTGCGTCGCAAGGCCATCTCAATGTCTATCGATCGTGACTCGATTGTCAAGACGGTCTTCTCTGGCACCCGTACCCCCGCCAAGGACTTCACTTCCCCCGCAATTGACGGTTACAAGGAAGGCCTGAAGGGCTCTGAGGTTCTGGAGTACAACCCCACCAAGGCTAAGGAGCTGTGGGAGCAGGCTAACGCGATCTCTCCGTGGAGCGGCAAGTTCCTCCTCTCCTACAACTCTGATGGTGGCCACCAGCAGTGGGTTGACGCAACCTGCAACTCCATCAAGAACACC
>CALIEP010000368.1 GCA_938022345.1 uncultured Actinomyces sp. | reverse complement strand
CGCGCAATTGCTACCGGCTATGACACCCCCTTCACCTGGGGTGGCCCGCTATCGATGTGGGAATTTGTTCCCGGCGAGTGGACGCTCATGGATATCGCATTGAACGAGTTCGACGATGCTCAGCCGTGGGCACATTTTGCGACCTCTGAGGCCGAGGCCACTCAGGTCCGTATTGGCTACCCCGTCGAGCCCGAACTTCCCTCGGTCCCCGCGCTGGTGGAAGAGGAGAAGCCCGCTCAGGTTCAGGAACAGCACGCTGAGGATGCCCCCTCCGCTGAAGAATCCGCGCCCGAAACTGAGCCCGAGGCCTCGCACACGGTGTGGGGAGCGGCCACGGAAGAAGCCCAGGAGCAGGAGGAAGCTGCTAAGCCTCAGGCCGCAGAAGAACCCGCGCCGAAGTATCTGTGGGCACCCGATCCGGAGGCGGAAGCAAGCGCCCCAGAGGAAACTCCGGATATTTATGCTGCAGGTGCTCAAGTTGCCGCCGCTCAGGCAGCAGTGACGCCGACCGCCGCTCCCGTTTACACCAGCCCCGAGGCCTTGGAAGAAACCATCACCTCTGAGGCTTTCGCGGCAATGCAGCAGGAAGCTTTGCAAGATACACCGCAGGCCAGCGCTGAGCCGCAGGCCAGCGTTGAATTGGATGCTCCCTCACTCGAGCAAAACTCTGAGCCCAGTGCTTTCGTTGAAGAAGAAGCTTCCATCGAAGTTCCCGCCGACGAACCCGCAGAGGGAGAGGCACAGGCCGCGCAAGAACTGATCGAGCAGGAAAGCCAGCCCGAAGCTGAAGAGGTCGCCTCGGCCTCGGAAATCGAAGAAACCCCGGCTGTGGATACTCCGGCAGCAGGTGCGGTCCCTGCTTTTGAAATCGATAACTCCGATAGTGGCGCAACGGTACTGCGACGCGTGAGCGATGACTCGCAGCACACGCAGGCCGGCTACCTGGTTTATGCAGGTGCGGCTCCCGTTGAACTCACTCACGACGTCATCTTGGGACGCGACCCCAATGCTCGCGTCCTCACCGGTCGCCCCTCGGCAACCGTCATGCGTGTGCCCAGTCCGGCAAACGAGATCTCGCGTTCGCATGCAGCTGTCATTCCCAGCGGTTTTGGTTCCTGGATGCTTATGGATCTGGGAAGCGCGAACGGAACCCTGCTGCGCAGCTCGAATGGCAATGTTCAGGAAGTTCCTCCGCGCGTTACCGTGCCACTGAGCGATGGCGACGTTATTGATCTGGGAGAAAACGTCCTGGTCGAATTTATTGTTCGATAAAACAGTGACCATATGGTGAACGGGCCACCCGCGTAATTTCGCGGCGTGGCCCGCATCATTTGGCCGGTACTTTTCCATTGGTTAGTATGTCAATACACAGGGTCCCGATGACGGGTACCCCCCCCAAAAAACAACGGAAGTTGAGGGACCAGATGGTCAAGTATGTATACGACTTCTCCGAGGGCGACAAGTCAATGAAAGACTTGCTCGGAGGTAAGGGTGCGAACCTGGCAGAGATGACGAAGCTCGGTCTGCCTGTTCCTCCCGGATTCACAATTACCACCGAAGCGTGCCGCGTCTACCTGCACGACGGCAAGGCCCCTGAAAGTCTTGATACTGAAGTGACCGTCGCACTTCGCAAAGTCGAAGAAGAAATGGGTCGCAAGCTGGGCGATCCCAAGGATCCGCTGCTTGTCTCGGTTCGTTCGGGCGCAAAGTTCTCCATGCCCGGCATGATGGAAACCGTCCTCAACATCGGCCTCAAC
>CALIEP010000367.1 GCA_938022345.1 uncultured Actinomyces sp. | reverse complement strand
TCTTGCCATTGGTTCTTCCGGAATGGCTGAATCGCCTTCGACTAACTCTTCACAGGGATGGCTGCAGGCTTCGGCGTCAGGTAACGCGAACTCGACCGTGACCATTAAGGATTCCAGCGGAAAGGTCTTGGCTAATGTTAAGTCCGCAAAGACCTTCCAGAATGTGGTCTTCTCGTCCGGAGATGTGTCGAATGGCCAGAGCTACACGGTAAGTGTGGATTCGAATTCAACCTCTGTCACTGCCGGTCAGGCGACCGGCAACCAGGGTGCTCCCGGTGGGGGAGGTCCTGGCGGACAGGGGGGTGCTCCTGGCGGAAACCGTCAGGGCGGCCGCTGAGTGAAGTAGTGGGGGGATGCAACTTCGGTTGCATCCCCCCACTACTCGTTTGATTCACATCGTTCGGTCCAGTGATCTGTTCGGTTAAAAGGCGGGTAGTTAAATCGTGGCCTGCGGACAAAAGTGGCTTGCCACTTGGGTATTCCGACCTGGCTTCCAGGTTTCTCGGTCCGTGCGTCGCTCCCGCGGACAAAGTGCGTCTGAACGGAAGGAGTCATGTGGGATACGGCCGGAATTGCTCGAGCAATGACGCACTTTGTCCGGGTGTCCTAGCCTCGAGTATGACCACGGCATCTCCCAAAATGCATGGCTGGGGCAAGTCTCCCACATAGCTCATTCATAGACTCCGCTGGCTCAATAGTTACGTCACGCACGAAACAAGCTTGAGGAGCATCAAATGATTGCACTCACCACAGCGATGGTTCTGCCGATCATCATCGACCTTCTCGCAATGTTGATCCTGGTTGGAGCCCTCTACTACCCCCGCCACCGACGCGCCGATCTCGTCGTCGCATTCTTTGTTGTGAACATCGGCGTCCTTGCGGTCGCAAGCGTCATGGCAAACTCAACGATCTCCGCAGGCCTAGGACTTGGCCTCTTCGGTGTCTTGTCGATCATCCGACTGCGCTCCGACGAAATCAGCCAGCGCGAAATCGCCTACTACTTTGCTTCCCTTGCCATTGGTCTGCTCCTCGGCATGAGCACCGCGATCTACTCCTACGCAATGGTCGCTCTGGTCCTAGCTACCCTCGCCGTTGGTGATTCAACTCTGATCCTAGGACGCTCCGGCTCGCAGCAAGTCCAATTCGACCGCGCAATCGCAGACGAGAAGGAACTTCGCCAAGCACTTGAAGCCCGCATGGGTGTCAAGGTAACCGGAGTCAAGGTCATCAAACTCGACATGGTCAACGATCTCACCTTGGTTGATGTTCGCTACCGGGTCCCGGCCAAGCGCTGAACTTAACGCAAATCGCCACACCGGCCTCGGCCTCGTGAAAGAACTGGAGGACACCATGACGCACGAACTACACAATCTGACGAACCTCGAAGGAATCAGCCTTGACGAGATGAACGCGCGCGCCGCGATGCTCACGCGAGTCGATCGCAAGTACGTCGTACCCACGGATCGCTTGGATGAGTTGATCGCGCTCATGAACCCCGCAACGCAGATCCTCGAAATTGGGGGGAAGATTGAGCAGCACTACGCCTCGTGCTACTTCGATACGCCTGAGCTGCACTCCTTCATGGACACAGCGCACAAGCGCCGCCACCGCTACAAGGTTCGTACGCGCTCTTACCTTGATTCGGAGCTGGCCTTCCTTGAAGTTAAGACCCGAGGCCCGCGCGGGCACACCATCAAGAAGCGCTTGGCCTACGACTTCGCTCAGGCTGCGCGGATGGAACTCAGTCGCGAGGGCC
>CALIEP010000366.1 GCA_938022345.1 uncultured Actinomyces sp. | reverse complement strand
CATTGGACTGCGCCCTCGTCCTCGGGAAAGACTTTCGGCCACTTTGGGCAGTCGGGTTCTTTCCTGTGGGTTGACCCGCATTCCGCAGAGCGGGCGGTCTTTTTAGGAGAACGCCCCTTCGGCCAATGGCATCACGATCATTGGGGCCCGCTGAATGAAGAGATCGTGCGGGCTATGCGAGGTCAATGATCACGGGCACGTGATCAGAAGCGCCCTTGCCCTTGCGTTCATTACGATCAATTTCTGCTGCGGTTACGCGTTGTGCGAGCTCGGGCGAGGCGTAGATGAAGTCGATGCGCATTCCCTCATTCTTGGGGAAGCGAAGTTTCTGGTAGTCCCAGTAGGTGTATTGATCGACGCGCTCGCGGGTGACCTCTTCCCATCCGTGCTGGGCGAAAGCGAAGAAGGCCTGTCGTTCAGCGGGGGAGACGTGTGTCTGGCCTTCGAAGGCAGTCATATCCCAAACATCATGATCGTAGGGTGCGATATTCCAGTCGCCAACCAGTGCGATTTGGCGTTTTTCTTCAAGCCAGGAATTGCCTACTGACAGCAGCGCTTTGAGCCATTCGAGCTTGTAGGAATAGTGTGGATGGTCGAGCTCGCGTCCATTGGGAACGTAGAGACTCCACGTCGTCACTTCCTGGTCTCCATCGCGTACTGTCACTCCCAGAGCGCGGGCCTCGACGACTGCGGGATCTCCAAAGGCGGGCTGGCCCGGGAAATTAATCTCATGTGAAACGATCGGGAGACGCGAGGCAATGGCGACGCCATTCCACTGGTTCAGGCCGTGCATGATCACCTGATAACCGGCCGCCTCGAAGGCTTCAATTGGGAATTGCTCAGGCTTGCATTTAATTTCTTGCATTGCAAGGATGTCGACGTCGGAGCGCTGAAGGAAAGCGATGACGCGGTCGACGCGGGTGCGGATTGAATTGACGTTCCAAGTTGCAAGCCTCATGGGACCCAGCATACGCGGAGGTCGTTAAGATAATGGCCATGGGTATCGCACTTGTGACCGGGGCAACCTCGGGTATTGGCGAAGAGTTTTGCTGGCAGCTGGCAGCGGCTCATCATGATCTCGTCCTCGTGGCGCGGCGTGAAGAGAAGCTTCGTAAGCTCGCAGAGGATTTGCGTCAGATCGCCGGAGTGAAGGCGGAAGTGATCGTTGCTGATCTTGGCGTAGCCGGCGATGTGGATCGCGTCGCTCAGCGTCTGTCAGATGAGCAATCACCAGTTGGTTTGCTGGTGAATAACGCCGGTTTTGCGCTGGGGTGCTCATTTATTGATAACACCATCGAGGCCGAAGAAAACGCTCTCGATGTGATGGTTCGTGCGCCCATGGTCCTTTCCTATGCGGCGCTGAATGCCATGCGTGCGCGCGGGCGTGGTGCCATCATCAATGTTTCCTCGGTTGCATCAGAGACTGGTGCGGGGACGTATAGCGCGCACAAGGCGTGGATTCGCGCATTCAGTGAGGGGCTATCGGAGGAGCTTCGGGGCAGTGGCGTCACTGTGACAGCGGTATGTCCAGGACCTGTGCATACGAACTTTTTCGAGGCCGCTGGTGTCGATATGTCCGCAGCACCTCAATGGTTGTGGGCAACTCCAGAGCAGGTTGTGAGCGAAGCGTTAGCTGCGATGCGACGGGGGCAGGTGTTGGTAACTCCAACACCGGTCTACAAGGTAGCGATGGCGGCAATGCGGATCGCGCCGCGTTGGGTGACGCGTCGCGTCATGCGCTCGATTCCGCATATGTAGTGTTTTGTGTGGTCGGTGGCGGAATTGACGCTAGCGCACTTCTGCTGTGATAATGATTCTCATTATGAGAGTAAAGAGGATCATTTCTACCGGAGCCCTAGCCCTGACCATCGCCCTTATGCCCCAGCTCGCATGGGCTGGGCCTGATCGCGATACCGAATGGGTCGTTACCGGTCAACACGTTGATGCCCCCATTCCTATCTGGCATGCGGATACGCATAGTTTCACGATGAACACCATCAATATGCCGGTGGAGAAGACCGTTCTATGGCTGCCCAAAGCCTGGGCAGGCAGTGGAGCACAAGACGCGAAGTATCAATTAGAGATTCCCGAAAAGCGTCCTGACCTTGCCTTCCTTGGCCCTGAACACTCGGTCCTCAACGCAGCCCCACAAAACCCCGGTCCCAACAACACGCCAATTTGGGCGGGCCTCGGCGCTGACTCCTCTGTCGAATGGGCAGCACCGGATGAATTCGATGGAAGCACCTACACCCTAGATCTGATTAACGTTGACGGTCCGGGACGGATGGAGATGTTCATCGATCACGGAGACTCGGTGTCGCGTTTCCTGTCAAGCCACGATATTGCCTATCGATCGGTCTACAACCCGCGTCACACGCACCTCTTCACGACCTTCACGCAACCGGGGCGCTACCAAGCACGCTTCCGCGTGAATGCGCGTTCGATTGACGGGAAAACGATCTACACCTCGCCCATCCAGTCGCTGACCTGGCAGGTCGGTGG
>CALIEP010000365.1 GCA_938022345.1 uncultured Actinomyces sp. | reverse complement strand
CACTGCGCTCCTTCGTCATTGAAATTGACGGAAAGCGCACAACGCTGAGCCTTCCTGCGGAACTATTGGCCACAGTCGGAGGCGAATCGGGGGGCCGCGCACTCCGGCCTCGTCAGCCACTGCGACGCTCACTGCGTCCACGCACTGGGGCAAACGATGAGGGCCCGAACGTCACCTCCCCCATCCAGGCAACCGTCATCCGCATCGCCGTCGAAGAAGGCCAAGAGGTCGAAGAGGGTGAACTGGTTGCGGTCATTGAGTCCATGAAGATGGAAAAGGCCCTGAACGCGGGTTGCGCGGGAACGATCTCGGCGATTCACGTCTGCGCGGGCAACACCGTTAAAGCAGGAGACGTCTTGGTGAGCATTAAGGAGGAAGTATGACCCCATCGAGCGCCAAGCGAATCGACGAGGCCGAAGAGCACGAAGCCATCAGCCGCCGAAACTTCTACGATCGCACGCACAGCATCTTGGAAGCGGCAGAAGAAAAAGCACGTCAGGCACAGCATGCTCGCGGACGTCAAACCGCCCGCGAGCGCTTGGACTACCTGCTTGACGAAGGCTCCTTCAGCGAGCTCAACCGCTACGCCGGCGGCGACATCGAAGCCGGCGAGCTCGGTTCCGCCGTCATCACGGGTATCGGCACGCTGGATGGTCGCCCAGTCGCCGTTTATGCACAGGACTTCTCAATCCGCGGCGGCACACTGGGCAAGGTTGAAGGCGATAAGATCCTTCTCCTCATGGATCGCGCCCTCTCCATGCGAATTCCGATCATTGCGCTTTTGGATTCAGGCGGCGCTCGCATCCAAGAAGGCGTCACCGCGCTTGCACAATACGGTCGAATTTTCCGCAAGACCACCGAAGCCTCGGGAGTCGTCCCTCAGATTTCGGTGATCTTGGGCCCCTGCGCGGGTGGTGCGGTCTACGGGCCCGCGCTCACCGACTTCATCATCATGACGAAGAACTCCTCGTACATGTTTGTTACCGGTCCCTCTGTTGTGAAGGCTGCGACCGGCGAAGAGATTTCCTCTGAAGACCTGGGTGGTGGCGACCTGCATAACTCGGTGTCGGGCGTTGCGCACTTCCTTGCCGAAGATGAGAATGAGGCCTTGGATTATGCGCGCACCCTGCTGTCCTACCTGCCGCAGAACTGCGATAAGAAGCCTCCGCGCTACCTCTTTGAAAACGATGGCACCGAAGAACGCGCACGCGAGGTCGCATCCTTGGTTCCGGAATCCCCCAAGCAGGACTACGACATGGTCGAGGTCATTGAAGCGCTTGTCGATCACGGGGAATTCCTTGAGGTTCAGCCCCTGTTCTCACCGTCAATCGTTGTTGGCTTCGCCTGCTTTGAAGGACGGCCGGTTGGAATTGTTGCCAACCAGCCCAGCGTCGATGCGGGAACTCTGGATGTTAACGCCTCTGAAAAGGCCGCGCGATTCGTTCAATTCCTTGATGCCTTCGGGATCCCGATCATCACCCTTGTTGACGTCCCCGGATATCGTCCCGGTTCTGAACAGGAACGAGCGGGAATCATTCGCCGTGGCGCCAAATTGATCACCGCCTACGCAACGGCAACCGTCCCCATGATCACCGTTATTTTGCGCAAGGCATTTGGCGGCGCCTACATCGTCATGGGTTCGAAGTCGCTGGGCGCAGATGTGAACTTCTCATGGCCGGCTTCTCAAATTGCCGTAATGGGCTCTGAAGGGGCGGTGGACATCGTCTTCCGCCGCCAGCTTGCCGCGGCCGGAAAGGAAGGGCGCGATGTTGCTCAGCAGCGTGCGCACTACCAGGAAATGTATGAGCGCCAAGCGATGAACCCGAATCTTTCACTGAAAAACGGAGAGCTCGACGCACTGATCGAGCCTTCCACAACCCGCCAGAACATTTGCCGAGCCCTATCGGTCCTTCACCTCAAGGACCGCACCGTAACGACCCCGCGCGTCCACGATAACGCCCCTATGTGATGAGGAAAGTAGATTAATCATGACCGCATTTTTTGCCGAAATCCCCACTCCCTACGCATTGACTTTTGCGGGACAGGGGTCCGCGTGGCGCCCTGCTCTTTCGACCTCCCTGTCCTTCCCCCCTCACGCCGCACTGCTGCGCAAGCACTACCAGGCGATGCGTGAGCTTCTTGCTCCCGTTGCCGGTGAGCTTCTGACCAGCGCACCCGGCTCATTGGAGCGCCTGAACGCTCTTCTGGACGGCAATACGCAGGACCTTCCTCTGGACCGCTCCGCGTCCGTCTCAGTGCCGGGTATTACCTTGGCTCAGCTAGCAGCTTTGGCTGATCTCGATGCAACCCAGTTGGATGTCCACACGACTTCCCCCTTGCTGCTCGGTCATTCCCAAGGCATCTTGGGCGCCGAGGTTGCCCGTGCGTGGATCACCCGCGATGACCAGCGCCTCACCCACGTCTTGGCCCTCGCAGTGCTCATCGGTGCCTCTGCGCAATCGGTCAGCATCCGTTTGGGCGCGACAAACTTGGGCGAAGCAACCCCGATGCTTTCCGTTCGCGGACTGCCGGCCTCGATGATTACCGAGGCCGTTGAGGGTTCTCCCGTTTCCCTGGCCGTTGTCAACGGCCAGCGTTCCGTCGTTCTTTCCGGTCGTCCGGATGATCTTGAAGCCTGCCGCCGCCAGCTTGAGGCACAGGTTGCATCCTCGAACCGCGCTTTGGACGAGCACTTGACCGGTGGCACTCCTCTTGAGCTAATCGTCGAGTTCCTGCCTGTCTCCGCCCCCTTCCATTCACCCCTGTTGGAGGAAGCAGTTTCGCAGGTGGCTTCGTGGGCACGGAGCTTGGCAGCAGCCGGTCACGGAATTGATGATGCCGAGGCCGAGCGCGTTGCCCGCGCGATCCTCGTTGAGCGCGATGACTGGTCTGCAGCGATTTCCGCGGCCCTCGGCCAAGGCGTGAAGACCTTCGTCGATCTTGGGCCGTCGAATATGCTCACCCGCCTGACCCAGGATCTCCTGGATGGAACCGGCGCACAGATCGTGGATGCATCGACCGCATCGCGCCGCACCGAACTCGATGAAGAAGGTTCGTCAATCGAAGCAGCCGCAGACTGGTCACAGTTTGCTCCCAAGGTCGTTGCTCTTCCCGACGGACGACGCGTGGTTTCAACGGCATTCACCCGCTTGACGGGACGCTCTCCCATCATCCTTCCGGGTATGACTCCCACGACCGTCGGACCTCGTATTGTTGCTGCGGCTGCAAACGCTGGTCACTGGGCAGAAATGGC
>CALIEP010000364.1 GCA_938022345.1 uncultured Actinomyces sp. | reverse complement strand
CAATGCAAGCCGGCAATCCTTGCTCGTTCCCCTCATATTGAGGGCGCGCCGACGGTCCTTCTTTATGCTCACCACGATGTCCAGCCAACTGGAGATCTCGCACGTTGGCACTCAGACCCTTGGACAACCGTTGTGAAGGGCGATCGCATCTATGGCCGTGGAACGTCAGATGATGGCGCAGGTGTTATTGTTCACATCGGCTCTTTGTCCCTCTTGGGCAAGGAGCTCCGCGCGAATGTTGTTGTTTACATCGAAGGCGAAGAAGAAATCGGGTCGCCCTCTTTTACTCACTTCCTTGAGACCTACCGTGACCAGCTCGAGGCCGATGTCATTATCGTGACTGACTCGGATAACTGGAAGCCGGGGGAGCCTGCGGTTACGACAAGCTTGCGTGGCAACTGCGCTTTCACAGTCGATCTCACCGTCGCCGACCACGCTGTTCACTCGGGAATGTTTGGCGGCCCCATGATCGATGCTCCCAGCTGCGCTGCTCTTCTGATTGCCTCGCTCTACGATCAAGATGGCAACATCGTCGTTGAGGGCTTGGGCGGGGATGACCACGCCGAGGTCGATTGGCCCGAAGATGAGTTCCGCGCAGCCAGCGGAATGCTCGATCAGGTCCGTCTCGCCGGGAGCGGTGATTTGGCAGCACGCACGTGGACTAAGCCTTCGGTGTCGCTCATCGGATTCGATACGACTTCGGTTGCGAACTCGTCTAATACGATCATTCCTCATGTTCGTTTCCGTCTATCGATGCGTACGGTTCCCGGTGTGGACCCGCGTCAAGCAATGGAAGCGATCGAAAAGCACTTGCTCGAGCATGCACCTTTCGGCGCCCGCGTGGAGATTTCTGATCGAGATCTTGGACCCGGATACCTTGCCGATGTCGATTCTCCGGTCTCACACGTGGTTAAGCAGGCGCTTACTGACGCATGGGGCGTTCAGGCAGTCAATATCGGTGTTGGCGGTTCTATTCCCTTCATCTCAGAGTTCCAAGAGACCTTCCCTCACGCACAGGTCGTCGTCACCGGCGTTGAAGATCCGCTGACGAATGCTCACTCTGAGGACGAATCTCAGTCGCTTCCCGATCTGAAGAACGCTGTCCTCGCAGAGGCGCTGGTCTTGTCTCGCCTGGCTGAGAAGTAAGTGGGACACGCGTTTATTACGGGGCATTGGGGGCAGGAGAATGATCCTGCCCCCGTGCTTCGTGCGCTTGCTCAGGGCTTCTTAGCTGGTGCGCCTTTGTGGGAAGTCTCCTCTTCACCCTTTGGACCCGGTCGGGCCTTTGCCGAGGCCATGGAGGGTGATCAGCGTTTTTGTGTCCTTAGCGTGGGGGATGGGGATTCCCTTCACGAGGCCGGGCAGCGCTTTCGTGAGGTGCTTGCAGAAGGGAAAGTCCCCGTCCTTGAGGGCGGTCACCTTCAAGCAACTGACGGCGGGATGAGCTTTCTTGAAGGTATTTCCGGAGCCAAGCGGCAGGCGAATGAATCACTCGAAGCATGGTTTGCGCGCGCAATTGAGCATGCACAAAACGCTGTATCAGGTCGGGAGTTTTATGCCGCCTACTCGACGTCACGCCCGCTCTTTGGCCCGTCCTCGACACTGGCTCTCGAACCAGACCTTAGTCTTCGAGACAGCGGGGATACAGCCTTCAATCGACGATGGGCGGAGCTGCTTCATAAAACTATGCGCCCGCAACTTGCAGTCAGTGGGCAATCGGCCTCGGTAGTGGAACCCGGAAGGCTTCCCGGTTCGGGGGCTAGTGGGGGCGCTGCGGCGATTGTTGGGCTTCTCGGTGGCCGCTTGGTGTCCGATGGCGATTTCTTACTCCACCACACCGACTGTGAAAGCTTCATCGAGGCATCTGACCTAGTGATTATTTGCGAACCAGAACTGCATTCGCCGGCCTTGGCTGAATCTAGCCTTGATCTATTAACTGAAATCGCGTCGAGATCAGCCATACCCGTTCTCGCTATTGGCACGCATTCCACACTATCGGCACATGAGCGGGCCCAGTGGGGGATTCATGGGATTCTCGTTGATGAGACTGGCAACCTTGATGCTCTGGGGTACCGCGCTGCTCGTACGTGGGCTAGGCAGTGACAATTCGCTCTCAGCTTTGAAGATGGCGCTCGTGCCTGAGTAGCCTTAGGCTAGAGATAATTCCTATTAGAAAAGTATTAAAGGAGCAGCATGTCTGAGAACACGACTGAGACTGCAACCCACGACGTCATCCTGACTGATGTCGCAGCACAGAAGGTCAAGAGCCTTCTTGAGCAGGAAGGCCGCGACGATCTTCGTCTGCGTGTCGCCGTTCAGCCCGGAGGCTGCTCTGGCCTGATTTACCAGCTGTACTTTGACGATCGTTTGCTCGATGGTGACGCTGTCCGTGATTTCGATGGTGTTGAGGTTGTTGTTGATCGTATGAGCGTTCCTTATCTCGCAGGCGCAACCATCGACTTCTCTGACACCATTGAGCGCCAGGGATTCACGATCGATAACCCCAATGCGCAGAACACCTGTGCATGCGGTGAGTCTTTCGCCTGATCGGAGAATTGTGAAGAAGCTACCTGCTATTGGTGCCATCCTACTAACCTGCTCTCTTGCCCTTGGTGCCTGCTCAGGCCAGTCAAAGGACTCTCAATTGGCATCACCTTCGGCCTCGGCAAGCGCAACCCAGTCGGCTTCAAGTTCTGAACAGACACCTCAGGTTGATCGAGGCGGCCAGGGTAATTTCCCCGAGGTAAGCGGTGATTTCGGTCAGAAGCCCGAAATCAAAGCCGGATCGGGCAGCGTGGGTGATGCGATTTTGGTGAAAACCCTCCACAAGGGTGATGGCGCAAGCGTCGGCCTCGATGACATTGTTCAGGTCAACTACGCGGGTGCGCTATTCAGCGATGCCAAGGTTTTTGATTCTTCTTTCCAAGATGGTCGCACCCCTATTGCTTTCAGCCTCAACCAGGTGATTAAGGGATGGAAGTACGGTCTTGCGGACGCCCATGTTGGCGACCGCGTTGAACTCGTCATTCCATCAAAGTGGGCTTACGGCGCTCAAGGTTCGGGTTCTTCAATTCCCGCAAATGCCGACCTCGTCTTTGTTGTCGATATTTTGGGAACTGTTAACCCGAAGGATACCTCTCAGCTCACAAGTGCAACGCCGACCGGAAATGAACTTCCAGCGGGCATCACTGTCAGCGGTGATCTTGGTAGCCAACCCACCATCACTTGGGGACAGAGCGCGCCCACAGAGACCTCCAAGGTCGTCATCGCTGAGGGACATGGCGACAAGGTTACTGTTGGCTCGACAATTCTTTATCAGGGTGTCGGAACCGTTTTTGGTAACGATGCTCAAACACAATCGACATGGGGACAACAAGGTGCCCAGGTTGTCAGCGTGAAGGATGGTAATCAGCTTATCGGCTTCACCGCGGGCTCGCGGGTGCTGCTCGTAGCTGCTGGCAACGAGGCACAAGGTCAGTCACCGCAAGCGATTGTCGTTGACATTCTTGCTGTCATCCCTGAAAAGTAGTTCGATGATCTGAACTACTGGCGATAGAGCAAACAACACGTGTGGGGAGCTGAAACTTCAGCTCCCCACACGTTCCAAAAGCGGTTAGAATACCCAGAGTAACGATCTCTTAACGTTGAGGAGCGCATCGTGAGCGAAACACCCGTGAAAGTTCTGGTCTTCAGTGATAACTCGTCCACTCGCCAGGCAGTGATCACAGGTGTCGGTTTTAAAGCATCGAAGGATACGGCTCCCATTGAATGGCTTCAGGCTGCCACGAAGTTCGGTGTTCTTGAGCTAGTGGACAATAACTCAGATATTGCAGCCCTTGTTCTTGACGGAGAAACTCAAAAGGAAGGCGGCATGTCCGTCGCGAAGTAGCTTGCCGGTACCCGCCAGGATGTCCCTCCAATCCTGATGATCACGGCTCGCCCTCAAGATGACTGGCTGGCAACATGGGCTGGTGCGAGCCGTATCGTCAGCGCTCCATTTGATTCACAGGAGCTTCAAGAAACCCTCGCGGAACTTCTGCGTCAGCGTCGCTGAAACTCGTCCTTTTTAACGTAAAGTACACGCGGCCTCGGGAATTATGAGGATAAAGGATACGCAGGGGAGCAGTAGGCAAGGGGATCTTTTCCAAGACTTTCTGCGCATTCACACAGTTTGTAGAACAACATGCCCGTGGCCAGGGCATCGTCCAGTGCGCGATGCTGGCCGCCACCTAATTCGAAGTGTTCGCGCAGCGTCGTGAGCTTGTGGTTGGCGACCTCGGATGGGAGCAAAGCGCGAGCCATTGACAGTGTGTCAATAGGCCGAAAATGGGGGAGTGGGATACCGCAGGTCCGTTGAGCTCGCTCAAGGAACCCCCAATCGAAGGCAATATTGTGTGCGATAAGGCCTGAAATTTGTTCCTGATCGCATAGACGCTCTGCCCACTGGCAAAAATGCGAAAAAACAGTGTGAAGATCCGGAGCGTGGGCGAGCGTTTCATCGTTGAGTCCCGTCAAAGCAGTAATGAACGAAGGCAACGGACTTCCGGGGTTGATGAGGGCTGAAAAACTATCGACAAGCTCGCGGTTTTCGTAGACTGCTGCCCCGATTTCAATGATGGTATCGCGGGAACTAAGGCCAGTTGTTTCTAGGTCTACTACCAGCCATTGAGCGTGATCCCAAGCCGGGATCATTGCGGTTTTTCGCCGCTCGGGCTGTACAGTAGAACCATTGGTCATAACCACGATGCTAGCGGTTGATCCGGGTGGAGGAAACATGGGTCTGTATCAAGCACTGAAGCTGACGGGCACTCCGATTCTCAAGGCTGCGTATCGTCCGTGGATCCGCGGGAAAGAAAACATCCCTAAGAGCGGTCCGGCGATCCTCGCGTCTAACCACAACGCTGTCTGGGACTCTGTTTTTCTGCCCATGATGATTGACCGTGAGGTTGTGTTCATGGGGAAAGCCGATTACTTCACCGGTACCGGTCTTAAGGGTTGGGCAACGAAGGAATTCATGCGTGCTGTTGGCACTATTCCCGTTGATCGCAGTGGCGGCCGCGCATCTGAAGCCGCATTGAAGGCTGGACTCAAGCGCCTGGGCGAAGGTGAACTTTTTGGAATCTACCCCGAGGGCACTCGTAGTCCCGATGGGCGTCTGTATCGTGGGAAGACGGGTGTGGCGCGTCTAGCGCTTTTGTCCGGTGCTCCCGTCATTCCTGTGGCGATGATCGGCACGCATGCGGCTCAGCCAATCGGACAGAAAATTCCTTCGAGAACCAATATCGGTATGGTCATCGGAGAGCCCTTGGATTTCAGCCGCTACAAGGGACTGGATAAGGACCGATACGTTCTTCGCGCGATCACCGATGAAATTATGTACAACCTGATGCTCCTCTCCGGCCAGTAGTACGTGGATCTCTACGCCGCCGACGTCAAGAAGGCCAGGGACTCGGAGAAGAATACCGCCTACGAGGGCGTCACCGAGATGCT
>CALIEP010000363.1 GCA_938022345.1 uncultured Actinomyces sp. | reverse complement strand
CCGGTCGGGGTGTGAACGCGAACAGCGAGTCCGTCGAACTTACCCTTGAGCTCGGGCAGAACCAGAGCAACAGCCTGAGCCGCACCGGTCTTGGTGGGGATCATGTTGAGGGCTGCTGCACGTGCACGACGCAGATCCTTGTGGGGGGCGTCGAGAACGCGCTGGTCGCCGGTGTAGGAGTGGATGGTGGTCATGATGCCACGCTCGATACCGAAGTTCTCGTGGAGAACCTTGGCCAGAGGAGCAAGGCAGTTGGTGGTGCACGAAGCGTTGGAGATGATGTTCATGGTGGCGGGATCGTAATCGCCATCGTTCACACCCATAACGAAGGTGCCGTCAACGTTCTTTGCAGGCGCCGAAATGACAACCTTCTTTGCGCCGGCTGCAATGTGTGCAGCTGCCTTCTCGCCATCGGTGAAGAAACCGGTGGATTCGACGACAACCTCAACACCGAGCTCGCCCCAAGGCAGGTCGGCAGGATCGCGCTGTGCGAGAACCTTGATGTGCTTGCCGTCAACGATGATGCCCTCATCGTCGTAGGAAACCTCACCATTGAAGCGACCCATGATGGAGTCGTACTTCAGCAGGTGTGCCAGAGTCTTATTGTCGGTCAGATCGTTAACTGCAACGACCTCGAGATCTGCGCCCTGCTCAATTGCAGCGCGGAAGAAGTTACGACCGATGCGGCCGAAGCCGTTAATACCAACGCGGGTGGTCACTGTTGTCCTCCTGCTTGTGCCCCCTGCGGGACACACTTTCTGTATCAACCATGAAGATGCGGTTTGCATCTATGGCCCGCAGTTCTCTGCGGTTCCAGTAGTTCTAATCTACACCTTCACGGTCCAAGATGAGGGTGAACTAAGTCCTTAGAGAGCTGGCCCACATTATGCTGAAAGAGAGATCTTAGTCACCGTCGAGCATATCCAAGGTCAAGGCAGATTCAGTATCGGGAATACCCCGTTCATGTGCGACTTTATCGGCCATCGCTAAAAGACGGCGAATACGGCCTGCAACCGCGTCCTTTGTCAGCGGCGGATCAGTATGTTTGCCCAGCTCTTCAAGGGAAGCCTGCTTGTACTGAATGCGCAACTCCCCGGCCTGCCTGAGGTGATCTGGAACATCGTTGCCCAAAATCGCAAATGCCCGCTCAACTCGCGCTCCGGCTGCCACCGCGGCACGAGCACTGCGACGGAGGTTCGCATCGTCAAAGTTTGCTAAGCGGTTAGCTGAACCCCGGGCCTCGCGACGCTCACGCCTTTGCTCCCAGGCAACATGAGTAGCAGGTGCACCCAGCGCGCGGATAAGCGCACTAATGGCCTCGGAATCACGAGCAGTGACGCGATCAGATCCGCGCACCTCCTTTGAACGAACAGTAGCGCCGAGCTTACGTGCGAGTCCCACCATCGCGAGTGCAACCTCGGGTCCCGGGCAAGTAATTTCCAGAGATGACGAACGTCCAGGCTCGAGAAGAGAGCCGCGGGCAAGAAATGCACCGCGCCACACAGCCGCGGCTTCATCTTTCCCGGAAGCAACCAAGGTCGCAGGGAGCCCGCGCACTGGTCTTCCAGCCCCATCGACGAGGCCGGTGAGTCGAGCAAGTTCATCTGCTCGGTGCACAACACGTACGACGTAGCGCTTTCCTCGCCGCAACGACGAACCTGAAACAACAACGACAAAGGACTCTACGTTGTACAAGCTAGTCAGGAATGCGCGAAGACGGCGTACAGCAACGGAAGAATCTAACTCCGCTTCGATAAGGATCCGACCACCCACGAGGTGTAGGCCACCTGAGAAACGAAGAATCGCACATACCTCCGCGGCCATCGCAGATTGCGAGGGAACCACGCTACGCGCTAATTCATCTTTCATATCCGATGTGAGGGACACCTTGTCTCCTTATGTCAGGGTGCACTGCAACGAGGAAGATTTTACGGGAGCCAGGTTTCGCTGCGGCCAACTTCGCCAAGAAAACCATCAAAAGCATCACGTAATGCTGCAGCAAGTCGTAAAGGATCATGATGGGCTTCGCCATCACCAGTGCGAACCTGGCGCAAAAGAACACGCGCGCCAAGAGCATCGGCAGCCTCGGCAAGATCATCAATATCGTCAGTTGTTGTCGGATCAGCGATCACTACATCCAGTTTGAAACTGGGAGCGTATTGAGCGATCGCTCGGACGTGATCAGCGGTTGTCATTGATTCTGTTTCGCCGCGCTGGCGTTCAAGGTTCAAAATGAGTGCGCGGTGAGCTTCGGTCGTCACAAGTGCACGATGAAGATCAGGAACCAGTAAGTGCGGAATTACCGAGGTGTACCAAGAACCAGGGCCAAGAACAACCCAATCGGCTTCAGAGATTGCATCAGTGACTGCTACTGGAACTTTGGGTTCTTCTGGGCTGAGGCGTACTGCCTGAACATCACCCGGTGCAATTGCGACTTTAGATTGTCCTTTAACGGTGTAGTGCCGCCCATTGTCATTCATATCCGCTTCAATACTCAGCGGGTCTATCGACATCGGGAGAACGCGCCCCTGTGCTCCCAAGAGACGGCCAACAAAATCGAGGCCTTCTACCGGGTCGTCGAGAAGCTGCCACAATCCAGCAATCACAATATTGCCGACTGCATGACCATCCATCGGACCACTGGTCTTCAAGCGCATCTGGAAGACGTCTCGCCAGGTCAAACCCCACTCAGTTTCTTCGCATAAAGACGCTAAAGCCATACGTAAATCGCCGGGGGGAAGAATCGGCATCTCCGCCCGAAGGCGGCCCGAAGACCCACCGTCATCAGCAACGGTGACCACGGCTGTGAGCTGACGTGTGATGTGTCGCAGTGCGCGAAGAGTAGCGGATAGCCCGTGTCCACCGCCTAGAGCGACGACACGGTTATTTGATTCGCCACGCTGCATCCACCCAGCAGCATCAACGTAGGTCATCGACTATTCCTTTCCCATATCGCGATGCATGATTCGCACATTGAAACAGTGCTCGCGCAGCCTGCGGGCGATGAGCTCCGCGCTCGCCACTGAACGGTGCTTTCCGCCCGTACACCCAACTGCAATTGTTGTGTAACGCTTGAGTTCACCAATATACCCCTTCAGCATGGGTGCAAGAAGATCTGCGTAACCAATAACGAAGTCGCGGGCACCCGGCTGGGACAGGACGTAATCTGCAACAGGTTGGTCTTTCCCCGTCAAATGACGCAATTCATCAACCCAGTAGGGATTCTTTAAAAAGCGCACGTCAAGTACATGGTCAGCATCCAAGGGGAGACCGTGCTTAAAACCAAAGGATTCAACGGTAATACGAAGCGGGACATCGCCAGCCTGAGCAATAACATCACGGATATGACGTGTCAGATCATGAACGGACATCCTGGACGTGTCAATAATCGTATCTGCGAAGCGACGTAGAGGGGCAAGCGCGCGCTCTTCGGCTGCAATTCCGTCAAGAAGAGTTCCGTCTCCCTGAAGCGGGTGAGGGCGGCGATTTGATTCATAACTCCGGACAAGAGTGTCCGTCGAGGCCTCAAGGAAGATTACTCGATAGGCAACCCCCAACTCTTTAAGCTGTTCAAGGGCACGAGCAAAATCAGCAAAGAACTCGCGCGAACGCACGTCAACGACGACAGCCAGTCGGTGGACTCCCCCGCCGTCGGGGCTCATCATGCCAACCAGCGCTGGCAGCATTGCCGGTGGAAGATTGTCGACGACGTACCAATCAAGATCTTCAAGTGCACGGGCAGCACCGGTACGTCCTGCTCCTGAGCACCCGGTAATGATCACAACCTCGTTGCCACCCTCATCAGGAGCATCGGGGGCAATCTGATCGAGAAGAGGGATACCTCCGGGCACAGTTTCCTGCGAAGTGTCGGGTGGGATGTGAGTTTCGCTCATACCCCTATGGTGCCATTGATCAGCGAATCTTTCCCGGTTTTGCCTCAGGCAGTTAAGCGCTACTGCACAAGCGGAAGATCTGGATTAAGCGCTTGCCAAATGACACTTCCTAGGGAGGGGCCGATCCCACTCACTTGTGCAATTTCTTCGGGCGTAGACTCGCGAATCTTTTTGACGGAACCGAAGTGACGTAAGAGCGCTTTCTGGCGAGAAGGACCAACTCCTGCGATTCCGTCTAAAACTGAGCGCTGCTGATTCTTCGCGCGCCGTTTCCTATGCGCTGTGATAGCGAAGCGATGGGATTCATCTCTAAGGTACTGAAGCATATAGAGAGCTGCAGAGGTGCGCGGGAAGATTAGCGGGAATTCCTCGCCGGGAATCCACACTTCCTCCAGCCTCTTTGCAAGGCCGATCAGGGGAATATCAATTCCCATTGAATCCAAAGCGTCGCGGGCAGCATTAACCTGTGGCAAACCTCCATCAACAACTACTAAATCTGGACGATATGAAAAGCGCCGTGGGCGTCCGCTCGCATCAACCGGTCCAGACTCAAAGGCGACACCTTCCTCATCTTCACCATCTTCACCATTTTCTTCAGCAAGGAGCCTACGGAATCGGCGTCGAAGGACTTCGTCCATTGCAGATGTGTCATCGGGCGTTCCCTCACCATCTTCACCCTGAATGTTGAAGTGACGATACGCGTCCTTCCTTGGTACTCCATCTTCAAAGACAACCATTGAACCGACCTGAAGCTGCCCCTGCGTGTGGGAGATGTCGTAGCACTCGATACGCAAAGGAGACGCGGGAAGATCGAGGTATTCAGCAAGCTCGTCCAGCGCCTGACCGCGTTGGGCAAGATCGCCACTTCGACGAGTCTTATGGAGAAGCAACGCCTGCTTGGCATTTTCTTTAACAGTCTCCATAAGCTGAGCCTTCGGACCGCGTTTGGGGACATGAATATCAACCGCCGCTCCCCTTTTATCTGAGAGCCACTCAGCGATTGTGCCCCGTTCGGTAGGCATCACACTCACCAAAATCTCACGCGGAACCGCACGAGTCGGTGTATGAATGACATCATCGACCGATACAGCCTCGGCCTGTTCAATGCGCCGTTTTCTTCCTTCTGGAACATCCGGTAGTTCGGAATAGATCTGTTCGAAGAGTCTGGCCATGAGCTCAGCTTCACTGGCATCATCGTCGCGTGAAACGACCCATCCTCGAGTGCCACGAATACGACCACCACGAACGTGGAAAACATGTACCGCTGCGTCAAGCTCATCGCTCACTAAGGCAAAAATATCGGCGTCGGTTCCATCGTTTAAAACCATCGTGTTGCGTTCAAGAACCGTCTCTAGTGCACGCAGATCATCACGTTTCTTTGCGGCTGTTTCAAAATCGAGCTCAGCACTAGCTTGCCGCATTTCAGACTCGACTTGACGCAGGATAGGGCTTGCCTTTCCTTCAAGAAAGTCGCACATCGACTGCGCTAAAGCGCGATGTTTTGCTTGAGAAATACGACCAACGCACGGTGCCGAACACTTGTCGATGTACCCGAGGAGGCATGGCCGTCCTTGAGCTTGAGCGCGCCGGAATACCCCGGCAGAACACGTTCGAACTGGGAATACGCGGATCAGGAGTTCAATAGTGTCGCGGATAGCCCAGACTTTTGTATACGGACCAAAGTAACGCGTGTCTTTCCTACGCGCTTCGCGGGTGACCTGAACGCGAGGAAAACGCTCCCCCATACTCACGGCGAGATACGGATAGGACTTGTCGTCCTTGAACATGACGTTAAAACGCGGATTGAATTCCTTGATCCACGTAAACTCAAGGGTGAGCGCTTCAATCTCGTTACGTACAACAGTCCACTGCACCGAGGCAGCGGTCGTCACCATTTTCTGGGTACGCGGATGAAGATTGGCAAGGTCTTGAAAGTAATTAGTCAGGCGCGCTCGAAGGTTCTTTGCTTTACCAACATAGATGACTGCACCCTGTTCATCACGGAACCTATAGACCCCTGGGTCTGTCGGGATCTCACTTGTTTTCGGTCGATAGGTCGAAGGATCAGCCACGCCCCTAGCCTAACCGGGCTATCAATGTGATGCTTGCTCTGCATGGCATTAGAAAACTTTTGGTCTGAGGTTTATCATTTCTTGAAGGTATCACTGTGGAAAGGTTTGCCATGTTTACCCAGGCTCAAGAGGTTATCGACTTTATTGAAAAGGAAGAAATTGCGTACATCGACGTACGTTTCTGCGACCTTCCGGGAGTCCAACAGCACTTCACTATTCCCGCCAGCGAGCTTCAAGCATCTGTCCTCAAAGATGGACTGATGTTCGACGGCTCGTCGGTTCGCGGCTTCACACAGATTCACGAATCAGACATGAAGCTGATTCCAGATATTACGTCAGCCTTCGTCGATCCTTTCCGCGCTAATAAGACACTCGTCATTATCTTTTCCATCGTCGACCCATTCACTGATGAGCCTTTCTCACGCGACCCTAGACAAGTTGCTGCGAAGGCCGAGGCCTACCTGCGCTCCACTGGCATCGCCGACACCTGTTACATCGGCGCAGAGGCAGAGTTTTTCGTCTTCAACGATGTGCGTTACCAAGTGAGCCCTCAATCGACCTTCTACGCTCTTGACTCCGACGAGGCCTACTGGAACACAGGACGCACGGAGGAAGGTGGGAATCTGGGATATAAAGTCGCACCTAAGGGCGGTTATTTCCCCGTCTCCCCCAGTGATGACTTCACCGATCTTCGTGATGAGATGTCTAACCTCCTGACCGAGGTTGGACTGAAGCTTGAGCGCGCACATCACGAGGTTGGCTCGGGCGGCCAGCAGGAGATCAACTACCGCTTCGATACCTTAACAACTGCTGCAGACGACATGATGAAGTTCAAGTACGTCATTAAGAACGCTGCGCGTGCTGCGGGTTTGTCGGCAACCTTCATGCCCAAGCCGCTATTCGGTGATAACGGTTCTGGAATGCACACGCACCTTTCCTTGTGGAAAGACGGCGAGCCTCTCTTCTATGACGAACGAGGCTACGGTTCTCTTTCCGACACCGCTCGCTGGTTCATTGGTGGGCTTTTGGAGCACGCGCCCGCTCTGCTTGCCTTTACAAACCCTTCGGTCAATTCCTTCCGCCGGCTTGTCCCGGGCTTTGAGGCACCGATTAACTTGGTCTATTCTGCACGTAACCGAAGCGCCTGCATTCGCATTCCAGTAACTGGCACTTCGCCTGCCGCCAAACGCGTTGAGTACCGTGTTCCTGATCCCAGCGCGAACCCCTACTTATCCTTCTCAGCCTGTCTCATGGCCGGTATCGACGGGATCAAACGCCGTATCGAACCAGCCGCGCCAATTGATAAAGACCTCTACGAACTTCCGAGCGCTGACTACGATTCCATTGCGAAGCTTCCTTCTAGTTTAGAAGCAGCTCTTGAGGCACTTCGTAATGACTACGAGTTCCTCACTGAAGGGGATGTCTTTACCGAAGACCTGATCGAAACCTGGATTAACTATAAAGAAACGGTGGAGATTGCCCCGATGCGCGCCTACCCGCATCCTTACGAATTTCAGCTGTATTACGATCTGTGAGCTAGATAGTCGCCATTAGACGCTATATTCATAGTGTCTACTCGTGTAACAGCAGGTCCGAAACGGAGACATCATGAAACGCATGCGTGACGGTTCGTATACGATCAAGCCGAAATTTAAGCTCCCTTCGCAGGAGCTGCTCCCTGACCTACTCGCTGCACGAGCCTCGGCTCATCCCGATCAGGTCGCCGTCGAGACACGTTCCTCCGTAGGCGCCACCCGCAAGATCACTGCTGCAGAACTTCAACGTCAGGTTGAATATATTTCCTGTGGCCTTGTCGGCCTCGGTATTGAAGCGGGAGACTCGGTCGCGATTCTCGCTTCCACATCCATGGAATGGCTACTGCTCGACCTTTCTCTTCTCTCGATTGGCGCCGTCACGGTCCCAATCTATGAATCTGATTCGGCCGCGCAGATCCACCACATCCTTGAAGATGCCCACGTTGTTCAGGTATTTACGGCGACGACACAGCAGGCGGAATTAGTTCGAAGCGTTGCCCCCGCTTTCACGCGTTCAATCGACAGTTTCGATCAGGGAGCATTGCGAACCATTGCTCGCGCTGCGAAACACGTGTCAATCGACGACGTTAAAACTCGCCGTTCGTCACTGGACTCTTCGTCTATCGCAACAATTATCTATACCTCCGGTACCACCGGAGTCCCCAAGGGTGTCGTCCTCACCCACGCAAACTTCCTGGCAACGATTGCAGGCGCACGTCAGGTCGTTGGCGATATCATTGACTCTCCAGATACACGACTGCTCCTCTTCCTTCCGGTCGCGCATGTTCTTGCACGCCTCGTTATGCACCTCGTGCTTTCAGGAGCGGGGGTCCTTGGATTCTCGCCAAATATTAAGAATCTTCTACCCGACATTCAGTCCTTCAAGCCCTCTGTTCTGCTTGTCGTACCGCGTGTGCTCGAAAAGGTCTACAACGCCGCTTCCGCGAAAGCCGGCGGCGGAATCAAGGGAAAGATGTTCGCTTGGAGCGCCAAGCAAGCTCGCACATATGCACTTGCACAAGAACGCACTTTCGGGCCTTCCCTGTTGAAGAAGGCACGCCACGGCATTGCCGATGCGCTTGTTCTGAAGAAGATCCGTTCGATTCTTGGCCCAAATCTTCGCTACATCGTTTCCGGCGGGGCGCCTTTAGCCACCGACCTCGCTCAGTTCTATTCGGGTATGGGCATCACCCTTCTCCAGGGCTATGGCCTGTCCGAAACGACCGGACCGATCGCTGTTCAGCATGTCGGTAAGAATCCCGTAGGTACCGTAGGTCTGCCCCTTCCAGGAAACTTCATCAAGATTGCAAAAGACGGAGAAATCCTTGTTAAGGGTGTTTCGGTCATGCCCGGCTACTATCACCTGCCTGACCAGACTCATCAGGTTATGCCCGATGGTGAGTGGTTCCATACCGGTGACTTGGGATCTATCTCAAAGAGCGGTCAGCTTTCAATCACTGGACGAAATAAAGAACTCATCGTCACCGCGGGTGGTAAAAATGTTTCTCCCGAGGTTCTGGAAGATTCGCTGGCGACTCACCCCTTAATTGCGAACGTCATCGTTGTTGGCGACCAACGGCCATTTATCGGTGCGCTCTTTACCCTTGACGCTGAGATGCTTCCAGATTGGCTGCGTAAGCACGGACTCCCCCGTTGCTCGCCACTCGAGGCCGCTCAGCTTCCCGAAGTGCAAGCCTCACTCCAGCGTGCAGTAGACCGCGCAAACAAGGCAGTCTCTCGCGCGGAGTCCATTCGCAAATTCCGAATTATTGATGCGAGCTTTACTGTCGAAAACGGCTACGTGACTCCGTCGATGAAGCTTCGTCGTGGAAAAGTACTTCATGATTTCGCAGATGAAGTTGACGAACTTTACGGTGGTCCACTTGAATCTGCCCCGGCAAAGCGCCGCCGTTTCTTCCGACGTGCACGATAGACGCTGAATTCAATTCAACCGAAAGGGATACTCATGACAGTGCGCAGGCTTGCTGATGGCTCTTGGGAAGCGATTGCAACTCGCGAGGCGAGCCCCGAGATGAATTTGCCATCGATGCTGCGCCTGCGTGCTCAAGAGCATCCTGGTCAGGTCGCAATCGAGCGCCGCTCACCTGTGGGCACTTGGCGCCAGGTCACCATCGATCAATTCCTTTCGGATGTTGATTCGATTGCTCGAGGCCTCATCGCTCTGGGGCTTGAAGCAGGTGAGCACCTTGCGATTTTGGCGCCAACATCGTACGAGTGGGCTCTCATTGACGTCGCCGCCCTGTCCTGCGGTGCGATCACCGTCCCGATCTACGAAACCGATTCTGCCGTCCAAATTGAGCACATCCTCAAGGATGCAGATATCCGCATTGTCATTACCGCGACAACTCAGCAGGCCGAACTTGTTCAGTCCGTCAAGACAGATTCGGTTCGTCATCTCCTCTCGCTTGATAAGGGAGCTCAGCGAGAGCTTGCCCAAGCCGGACTCGACGTTCCAATCGAAGAAGTGCGCCTGCGGACCGAGGCCGTCAACCTTGAGGATGAAGCCACCATTATTTATACCTCCGGAACCACCGGGGTCCCCAAAGGCGTTGTTCTCACACATGGGAACTTCATCAGCCCCATGCTTCAGGCCTACGATTTCCTTCCCCTTCTCATCAATGATCCGCGCTCTCGTTCGCTGCTATTCTTGCCCGTGGCTCACGTACTTGCACGCTTTGTCATGTACTGCTTGCTCTCGGGACAGGGAGTTGTTGCCTTTTCGCCAGATACACGCAACCTGGTTAATGATATTGCAACCTTCAAGCCCTCAATGCTTCTGGTTGTCCCACGCGTCTTGGAGAAGGTCTATAACGCGGCATCAGCCAAGGCCGGCGGCGGTTTCAAGGGACGAATGTTCTCCTGGGCTGCAAAGCAAGCGCGTGCCCTTTCGGAATCTCGCGCCTATGTGGATACTCCTCTTCCCGAGTCCTTAGTTGCTGGTCCCCTACCAGACACCACACCCGTGCCCGATGCCTCGGCAATTCCATCTCCCGGTCCCTCCGCTCTATTAAAGATTCGCGGGCGTGTTGCTGACGCATTGGTTCTGTCGAAGGTCAAGGCAATTCTTGGACCAAACCTTCATACGATCATTTCTGGAGGCGCTCCCCTCGCCCTCGACCTTGCAAACTTCTACCGTGGTCTCGGACTGACCCTGCTCCAGGGATACGGACTCTCCGAGACCACCGGTCCCATCAGCGTCGAGATCCCCCAAGATTTCCCGCCGGATAGTGTTGGTTTCGTATGGCCCGGTAACCAGGCGAAACTGGCCAGCGATGGGGAACTTTTAGTCCGCGGAATTTCAGTTTCCCGCGGTTACCATAACCTTCCCGAGGCCACTGCTGAGGCCTTTGTTGATGGCTGGTTTAAGACCGGGGATCTTGCCTCGATTGATGACCGAGGCCACATCCGTATCACTGGGCGCAAGAAGGAGCTCATTGTCACCGCAGGTGGGAAGAATGTCTCCCCTGAAATTTTGGAAGATGCCCTCTCAACCCATCCGTTGATTGCAAATATCATTGTTGTCGGTGACAATCGTCCATATATCGGAGCGCTGATTTCGCTCGACACAGAAATGCTTCCAGAATGGCTGCGCGCCCACGGACAACCTGTCGTAGATGCGGCTCAGGCTGCAGAGCTACCTGCGGTGCGTGAGTCTCTAGAACGCGCGATTGCACGAGCAAATAAGCAAGTTTCACGGGCCGAATCAATCCGCCGCTACCGCATCGTGAACGCAGCATTTACTGTTGAGAACGGGTATATGACACCATCACTGAAGCTCAAGAG
This sequence comes from uncultured Actinomyces sp., assembly GCA_938022345.1. Classification (GTDB taxonomy): domain Bacteria; phylum Actinomycetota; class Actinomycetes; order Actinomycetales; family Actinomycetaceae; genus Pauljensenia. Next base: position 8,836 of record CALIEP010000363.1, on the reverse strand, counting down.
GCGTCGGGTTCTTACTGATTTTGCGGATGAAGTCGAAGCGCTTTATGAATCGGGAACAACTCCCGAAGCACAGTAACCCCAATCAAGATCACAGCGTTTGACTTTCTCAGGCAAAAATACTGCTTTTCAATGTTGTGTGGGCTCCCCTTTCGGGAGGCCCACACAATTCTTTTCAACTCAGCTTTTCAGCGCACGTCGGTCGTTCTGTTACTTTGATTTCGCTCCGTGCTGTTCTGAGACCTCGAAAATCTCAGCAAGGAACTGACCTGTGAATGATTCATGAACCTTGGCGACTTCCTCAGGGGTTCCTTCTGCAACGACGGTACCGCCACCGCTACCTCCCTCGGGACCCATGTCAATGACCCAGTCGGCACTCTTGATCACGTCAAGATTGTGCTCGATGACGATCACCGTATTGCCCTTATCAACAAGGCTCTGAAGAACTAGTAATAGTTTCCGAATATCTTCGGTGTGCAGACCCGTAGTTGGTTCGTCTAGGACATACACCGTACGGCCCGTTGAGCGACGTTGCAGCTCCGATGCGAGCTTGACGCGTTGTGCCTCTCCACCGGACAGAGTTGTCGCAGCTTGACCAAGTCGCACGTAGCCCAAGCCAACTTCAACCAAGGTGTTCAGGTGACGGGCAATACGCGAGATTGGAGCAAAGAACTCAGCGGCCTCGGCAATAGGCATATTGAGGACATCTGCAACGCTCTTACCTTTGTAGAGGATCTCCAAGGTCTCACGGTTGTAGCGTGCACCATGGCACACTTCGCAGGGCACGTAAACATCCGGAAGAAAGTTCATCTCAATCTTGAGGGTTCCATCACCCTTACAGTACTCGCACCGTCCTCCCTTCACATTGAAGGAGAAACGCCCAGGACCATAACCGCGAAGTTTTGCCTCAGGGACTTCAGCAAAGAGCTTACGGATTTGATCCCAGACTCCCGTGTAGGTAGCCGGATTAGACCGCGGTGTACGACCGATAGGCGATTGGTCGACGTGCACGACTTTGTCGAGGCCGTCAGTTCCTACAACAGAACGATGACGTCCTGGAACAAGACGGGCGCCGTTCAAACGGCTGGCTAAAGATCGATAAAGAATTTGATTGACCAGGGTAGATTTACCCGAGCCCGATACACCTGTCACCGCTGTAAAAGTCGAAAGAGGGAAGGATACCGTAACGTCTTTGAGATTGTTTTCGCGTGCGCCCTTGACCGTAATCTGGCGCTTGGGATCACGCTCTCGGCGAGATTGAGGGATAACAATCGAACGCTTTCCACTGAGGTATTGACCGGTCAACGAGCGTTTATTCTCTTTGAGCTCCTCGAGAGTTCCACTGTGGACAATCCAACCGCCGTTTTCACCGGCTCCCGGGCCCACATCAACGATCCAGTCAGCAGCCTCAATGGTTTCTTCATCGTGTTCAACAACGATCAGGGTATTTCCGAGGTCGCGTAAGTGTTCCAAGGTCGCAATCAGCTTGCGGTTGTCACGTTGGTGAAGACCAATAGAGGGCTCATCGAGGACGTACAAAACCCCAACAAGGCCGGAACCGATTTGGGTCGCCAAACGAATTCGCTGAGCCTCACCACCAGAAAGGGTTGCAGCCCCGCGAGAGAGCGTCAGATATGACAGGCCTACATCGACCAAGAAGTTCAATCTGGCTTGAATTTCTGTCAAAATCGGAGCGGCAATGACAGAAGAACGTTCTTCCAAAGTAACGCTGTCGAGGAAGTCTTTTGCATCGCTAATCGACAAATCAGAAAGCTGTGCGATTGACAGATCACCAATAGTAACCGCCAAGACCTCGGGACGTAATCTGGCTCCATGGCATGCTCTACAGGGCACCTCACGCATGTACGAATCCATACGATCAACGACCAACTGTGATTCGGTCTCTTCTTTTTTACGCTGGATATAGGTGAGCGCGCCCTCGAAACCCGTCGTATACGAACGCTCACGCCCCCAACGGTTACGGAATTTAACTTTTACTTCGTAGTTTCGACCGTTGAGGATTGCATCCTTAACCTTCTTGAGAAGATCTTTCCACGGAGTGTCCATGGAAAAACCAAGCTCTTTTGCCAAGGCTTCCAGAAGGTGTCGGTGATACTTAAAATTCGAGTTCCAAACAATCACGGCGCCTTGATTAAGTGAGAGTTCCTCATCTGGCACAACTAGTTCGGGATCAACTTCAAGTTTGGAGCCCAAGCCCGAGCACTCGGGACACGCGCCGTAGGGCGCGTTAAAGGAGAAAGTTCGCGGTTCGATTTCATCCAAGGTCAAGGGATGGTCGTTGGGGCACGAACGCTTTTCGGAGTATTTACGTCGACGATCAGGATCTAACTCATCCAAATCAATGCAGTCGATGATCACCAAGCCGTCCGAAAGACGAAGTGCTGTTTCAACAGAGTCGGTCAATCGCTGACGGACGCCCTCACGTACGACAAGACGGTCAACAACAACTTCGATCGTGTGCTTCAGCTTCTTTTCCAGCGGCGGGACATCCTCAAGTCGAAGCAATTGCCCATCAACGATTGCCCGCACATAGCCAGATGCCTTGAGTTCCTCGAGAAGGTCCTGATATTCGCCCTTGCGGCCTCGTACAACAGGCGAAAGGACCTGGAAGCGGGTTCCTTCAGGAAGCGAGCGAACACGATCAACAATCTGCTGGGGAGTCTGAGCTTGGATACGAGCTCCACACACTGGACAGTGGGCTACCCCCGCGCGTGCAAATAAGAGACGCAAGTAGTCATGGATTTCGGTAATCGTACCGACTGTCGAACGTGGATTACGCGAGGTAGATTTCTGGTCGATCGAGACTGCTGGAGAAAGCCCCTCGATGAAATCAACATCAGGCTTATCCATCTGTCCCAAAAACTGACGCGCATATGAGGACAGCGATTCAACGTATCGTCTTTGGCCTTCAGCAAAAATCGTGTCAAAGGCAAGAGAGGACTTTCCCGATCCCGATAGACCGGTGAAAACAATCATCGAGTCGCGGGGAAGATCAAGGTCAACACCCTTGAGATTATGCTCGCGGGCACCACGGACAATTAACTGATCATGCACTCCACTAGTTTACGTGTTGACGCATTGCTTTGGTCGAACATGTGTTCTTTTATGCTTTGCTTCACGTTTAGTCTATGGAACGGCCTTCGGACTCAGCTTCGCGAAGCTTACCCATGTAGAGCACCCGCGAGAATGCTTCGATCACGAGGCCGGCAGCAAGTCCTGATCCGATAATCGCCAGCCACAGCGGGGCCGGGGGCCATTGGAAGGCAAAGAAAGCTCGCGCAAAGGGAAGGAGAACACCTAAAACCCCGGCTAGGGCCATAGCGCAGATCAAGGCTATGCGCCACGGTACCAGCGGCCTCGCTGTGATCGACAAAAGCCACAATCCTGCAATCAGAACCGTCATTGCGGCCGCGGTAGAACCGAGTACCGTACCGTTGCCGACCGAAGAATACACAGCAAGAGCCGCAACTCCCAGAACGATACCGCTAGGAATTGCCAGCGATAAAGTTCGAGACAAGAAGCCTGGAACATAACGCCGATTGTTGGGTCCTAAGGCAATGAAGAACGCGGGAACACCGATAGTCAGAGTGTCGACATAGGTGAAATGTCGCGGCAAGAAGGGGTAACGCCAGGCAAAAATTGCACTAAGAATGACGAATAGTGTCGCGTAGGTCGTCTTTGCCAAGAAAAGCGATGACACACGTTCCATATTGGCCATAATGCGACGTCCCTCGGCCAAGACACTGGGAAGCACCGAAAACTTTTGATCAACCAAAACTAATTGTGAAACGGCCTTGGTTGCTGCTGCACCATTGCCCATCGCGATGCCTAGATCAGCATCTTTAAGTGCGAGAGCGTCATTGACACCATCACCCGTCATGGCAACACAGTGCTTCTGAGTTTGCAGGGCCTTGACCAACGCACGTTTTTGTTCGGGGGTAACACGTCCGAAAACATCTGTTGCCTCAACGATAGAGAGGAATTCAGTAGAGGTAGGGTCCTCAGGAAGATTCCGAGCGTCAAATGCATGAGGAGCATCGCCATTAGGCGAACGCAATCCGACCTGTGCGGCTAGTGCAGCAACCGTATTCGGGCTATCGCCCGAAATGATGCGTACACGCACACCCTGGCGGCGGAAGTAAGCGAGGGTCTCGGTCGCGTCATCGCGCAAGTCTTCTTCCAAAACCAAGAGGGCAAGAGGCGACGGGTTTGCCGGAAGAGTCTGGTCTTCAATGGCCTCGTCATAGCGAACGACGACTAATACTCGCAAGCCCTCACTGGCATACGAACGAATATCAGCTCGAAGACTTTCGAGGGTTGCCACGTGATCAATAAGCATCTCAGGTGCGCCCATAACAATTGATGCACTTTGAGTGACCCATGCTGCCCATTTACGTTCAGAGGAGAAGGGAATAGTCCGCGAAGCTTCTGTATCTAAGTCAGAGAGCTCTCCCCTGGTGAGCAAATAGTCTTTGATTGCCCGCGCGGTTGCATTCGTTCCATCGTCGTTGAGTACCCACAGCGCACGTAGAAGCTCATCTTCTCGCTGTCGATCAAGGATTTCCAAGGAGCGCAGTCGAATCCCACCGGTTGTGAGCGTACCGGTCTTATCCAGACAAAGTGCATCAACACGAGCCAAGACTTCAACTGCGGGAAGCTCCTGAACAAGAGCGCCTTTGCGCGCCAGCGTTGCTGAACCGATCGCGAAGTTCATGGAGGTGAGAAGTACCAATCCCTGCGGAATCATTCCGACGACACTTGCAACAGCAAGAACCAACGCGTGTTGCCACGCATAGGGAGTGCCTTCTCCTGCAATTCGTGTTTGCGACCAGAGCGTCAGAAGAATAATTGGAGGAAGGGCAATAGAAATAACACGCAGAATCTTATTAATACCCTGTTGGATCTCGGAAGTGGCAAGAGAGAAAGTCCGCGCATGACGCGCAATACCCTGCGCGTACAGGTCCGAACCTACTGCTTGCACATGCATTACTCCAGACCCAGAAACGACGGATGTTCCAGCGAGGACACGATCACCGACCTGCTTAAGAACCGGGCGAGATTCGCCCGTCAGCATCGATTCGTCGATTTCCAAACCGGAAACTTCTAGGACCTCACCGTCAGCTGCAATTTGATCGCCAAGTGAAAGCTCAACAATATCGTCAAGAACAATGCGTTGAACGTCGATCTGCTCGGTACGCCCATCGCGTCGTACCTTCGCCCGTGGGGCGTCAACGATTGCAAGATCATCCAGAGTTTTCTTTGCACGGAGCTCGGAGAAAATTCCAATAACCGCGTTGATGATCATGATTGCGCCGAAAACGGCATCTTGCCAGGACCCGAAGATGATCACGATGACCATTGCAATACTCAAGATCGCATTAAAAAGCGTCAAGACATTTGCGCGGATAATCGATGCCAGCGATCGCGATGAAGGGAGCTTAGTGATGTTCAGCTTGCCTTGTTCTTCGCGGATTTTTACTTCAGATCCACTAAGTCCCTGAGCAGGATTAGGAGCTTGTGCAGCAATGGTCATCGGCCGTTACTCCTCGAGGAATCACGCTTCGAATAAATGAGTGAAGCTAGAACTGTCGTGATGAGTGTCCCTGCAATGACAGCAAGTGAGACCGAGATTCCGATTTCCGGAATCCCATGAATGGGTGCACCACCGTTAAGGAAGGGCAATGAGTTTTCGTGGAGTGCATGGAGAATCAGCTTCACCCCAATGAAGCCCAAGATCACTGCAAGTCCGTAGTTGAGGAAAACAAGCTTTTCGAGAAGGCCATCGATCAGGAAGAAGAGCTGTCGAAGCCCCAGCAATGCAAAAGCATTGCATGCAAAGACCAAATACTCCTCTTGAGTGAGGCCAAGGATCGCAGGAATCGAGTCGAGCGCAAACATCAGATCCGCGGATCCAAGCGCCAGAACGACAAGGAACAAGGGGGTGATGGATGTGTGACGATTATGGCGATAGAAGAAGCGGTCTCCGATGTATCCATCTGTCACAGGAAAAATGCGTCGAACGAAGCGGACAAAAGCATTCTCTTGAATTTCCCCAACTTCTTCCTCTTCACCGGAAGCGCCTTCACGGGCCTGTGAATATGCCGTCCACAGCAGCCATGCACCGAAGAAGAAGAACATCCAGGTAAATCGATTGACCAGGGTGACACCGACGATGATGAAAAATGCCCTAAAGATCAGTGCAAGAATGATTCCCGCAAGGAGTGCTTTCTGCTGAAACACCCTTGGCACCTTGAAGGACGCCATGATAATGACGAAGACGAAGAGGTTGTCCAGCGAAAGTGACCACTCCATCATGTAGCCGCTATAGAACTGGATCGCGTAGGTTGCCCCGTAGATCGCCCAAATCGCTAGGCCGAACATGACCGCAAGAGCAACGTAGCCCAATGTCCACGCTGTTGCTTCTTTCATAGAAGGTGCATGGGGCTTACGCACGTGTCCAATGATGTCAGTGGAAATTAGGGCGATAACAGCGACGGCCAAGCCGATCCAGCCGAGGATATGTACGTCCACGAATGACCTTTCAGGCAGAGACTTGAGGTCTCTTCCCACCCAAAATTGGGCAGCAACACCGGGTATCTAGGAGATACCGCGTTGACGATGGTGCTCTTTTTGGGATTACTCCCCTCGCGACTAGCGTAACAAACGATTCCGCTCACATTCTCTGTCAGATCACAAGTCGTTAAGAGCTTCACACGCAAGTGCTTTAGACTCAACAGAGTGAGTGTTCAAAATCGTGCAGCCCAAGTGTCCCGACTGCGTCGCCTAAAGGAGACCCTTTTCGGGTCAACCCAGGCACCTTTTGAACTGCCAGTCGTCCAAGCCTGTGCTTTTGATACAACAAAACTCGCGCACACTGCCGGCGTTTCCAGACTTGCTGAATTGGGACGGCGTGAGGTTCGTGAACTCACACCACAGACACTGTCAACAACCGATGATTTTTTCTCTGAAGTACGCGATGCGTTAGAGCACCGGGCTTTGATCTGGTTGATTGGCCCTATTGACGCTGAGCAACTGAAGGAACTCGCAGGTCCACTATTCGACCTCTTCGTCAACGTCGGTGCGCAGCACTCTGAGACGCAGACTGTCTTCGGACTACGGGTCAGTAACGTTGTTCATCAGCTACTCCCCGATGCAAGCTTCAGGGCAGCATTAGAAGGGATGAATGCAACGCGAACGCCCCACGGCCTCGCCCATCAGATTGAGGCAGCAGGGGTAAAGGTTTTCAAACGTTCTCTCATCACACGAATTCTTAAAGACCCACGTTTTTGGGTTTACGCAGTGGTCTTCGTGTACTCATCACTTCGGGCACTTCCAGTCGTCTTTGTCCCACAATTCCACGGCTCTGTGTTGGTCTTGTGGGGAATCGATGTACTGACCGCAATCCCCTACACTTGGGGAATTCTCGCGATGCTAACCGCATCGAGGCCATTAGAACGTTATACCGGCGCAGTTGTCGCATTAGCAACGTTCATGGCACCCTATGTTTATTTCTGGGTACATGGACGCGGATACCCCGGCTCGGTGATTATCATCGTCGGCCTCATGATTGCGGCGTCTCTTGCTACTGAGGTTTGGCGTGGGATTCAGAACACGCGTCTTGTCAAGCGTTACTCTGCGTCGCGAAATTCTTGAGGAATTCCCTGAATCGAACGCACAGCGCTCACGACAAGAATCCAGATCCCCGCAACCCACCAAATACCTGTAAGGATAAAGGGGCGCAGGGGTGCATATGCGACAAGTACAGCCGTTGCCGCTACCCATACCAGTGCTGCAACGATGTTGACGACCCGCAAACGACCGACCCGGAAGGGATGGACAAAAGCAATCGGGGCAACTGTAAGGATCGCCAATATTACGGTCGCAATGAAGTTAAAAAGAGCTCCGGTTTGGAAAATCCACATAATTGCTGCAACCACATTCCATGCCGCCGGAAAACCCATGAAGTAGTGGTCTGGCGTCTTCAAGGAAACATTGCAATAACAGAACATTGAGGAGAGGCAGACAATTAAGGCAGCAGCGATGCCTAGCCCGCGGGATCCAAACGGGAGATAGAAGACCATGAACAGCGCCGGAATAAAGGTCCAGGTCAGGTAGTCGACAATATTGTCCAAAGTCGCTCCGTCAAAACCGGGAGCGTATTCAGTGACGCGAACAGCACGCGCGAAACTCCCGTCAACTGCATCAACAAGAAGCGCGATTCCCAACCACATCCACATCTGGCGGATATGCCCCTCGTACAGTGCAATCGTCGCCAAAGACGCCCACAGCACACCGGTTAGTGTGAAGAGATGAGCAGACCAAGCAAGGGCGCGTTTGAAAAAAGGAACGGGACGCGCTTGCGTATGCGCCATCGTAAACACAGTCGACTCCCAGCATTGAGAACTTAGAACACCACTATCTTAGTGCCTTTACTCAAAGGCACTCACCACTTTCCACAAAGATTAGTTTGCAGCTTTCATCGCACGAAGCTCTTTCTTGAGTTCAGCGAGCTCATCACGTAGGCGAGCAGCAAGCTCAAACTGGAGATTCTCTGCGGCTTCCATCATTCGAGAACTCAACTGGGCAATAAGAGCCTCAAGGTCATTTTGCGCCATATTGGCAAGCTCTTCCCGGCTCATCGGCACGTCCTCGATAGCCTCCGAGGCCATCGCATCTGCGCGAATGTCAGTAGCCGGCCGCTCGCGGCGGTATCCGCCTTCGAGGAGCTGCGCAGTATCGACCTCTTCGCGAGCCAGCATGTCAGTGACGTCCGCGATCTTCTTAAGAAGTGGTTTGGGATCAATCCCGTGCTCACGGT
>CALIEP010000362.1 GCA_938022345.1 uncultured Actinomyces sp. | reverse complement strand
CAAGCCGAAGCCTTGAACAATCAGGAGGTAGGCGACAAGGCAGGCGGTTGAGATAACCAGAAGTATTGTTCCGCGCTTCCAGTCAACGTTTTCGGCGGCGGCCTCCTGAGTTTTTTCAGTCTTGGAGATGAAGACGACGCCCAGGGTGAGAAGCGCGATAGAGCTCAGTGCAAAGACAAGCGCAAGGCCATGGTTCATCTCACCGAAGAGAATGATCCCACCCAGACACATGAAGATAATCTGGCCTGCAGTCGTCAGCGGCATGGTGCGTGAGACACCGAGGACCTTCAGACAAAGAATTTGGAGATACTGCCCGAATCCTAGGATCAAGCCTGAGAGGAAGGAAATGAGCAGTGTCTTGGTTGTCCAATGAACATCGATGAAGGGGGTTGCCAGAGCTGAGAAGAGGAAAGCACCTCCCAAAGTTCCCAGGGTCTTTTGTCGATCATCGCCACCCTGAGCAACAAGGACGATGGACATGAATCCGAGGAACAGGGCCGGGAGCAAAGCAACGAAGTAGTCGATCACGACATACTCACTTTCTGGTGCGTCAATAGGGGCAACCAAGGAATGATGTTTTCAGGCTAGTGGACAACCAAGCAAATAAAAGTGGCAAGATCCCTATCTGGGCTGCGCGATAGGTAACACTTTTGCAGAATAAGGATCATTAATTGGCTTAAGCTCCCACGGGCTTGCCACAATATTGACTGTGAGCGACAGCACCACTTCCGAAGACTCTCCCTTCGACTTCTATTCGCGTGCCCAGTGGGACAAACTGGCAGACCGTACTCCCCTTCCCCTGACGCATACTGATTTGGCGCGCCTAGCAACCCTTGGCGATCCCATTGATATTGCCGAGGTCGATGCGATCTATCGCCCTTTGACCGCGCTTCTCCAGCTCTACGTTGAGGGACATCGACGGATCGAGCAGGAGCGCTCACGTTTCCTCATGCGCCCGTGCCGCACTCATGTACCTTTTGTCATCGGTATCGGTGGCTCAGTTGCAGTGGGCAAATCAACCGTTTCACGCCTCCTTCGTTTCTTGCTCTCACGCTGGGAGAAAACCCCACGAGTCGACCTGATCACCACTGATGGTTTTCTTTTCCCCAACGCAGTGCTCCGCTCCAAAGGCTTGCTTGGTCGAAAAGGTTTTCCCGAATCCTATGACCGCCCCGCGCTCATTTCCTTTCTCTCGGCAGTAAAGTCAGGGAAGCGTCATGTCCAAGCGCCCGTCTACTCGCATGTCGTTTATGACATTGTCGAAGGTGAAAGCATTGTCGTCGATTGCCCCGACATCCTGATCGTTGAAGGACTCAATGTCCTCCAACCCCCCAAGTGGGGTCCCGGAGTGATGCCGGTTGCCGTCTCCGACTTTTTCGATTTCAGCATTTACGTTGATGCTTCACCAGAGAACATCGAGCAGTGGTACGTGGACCGTTTCCTCACGCTACGCCAAACCGCATTTAGTCGTGAAGATTCCTTCTTCCGCACCTACGCTTCGCTTACCGACGCTCAGGCCGAGGCCACGGCTCGCTCGATTTGGGAAGAAATTAACCTCCCGAACCTCTTGGAGAACATTGCCCCAACCCGCGAGCGCGCAACGATGGTCTTTACGAAGGGCTCAGATCACCGCGTCGAATCACTCAGGCTGAGAAGGTGACCTCGAGTCCGATTGCGTAGCGCAGATCCGTCTGCGGAATCACGAGGCGTGTTGAGCCTTCACGATTCTCAACGACGACGGGTTCAGCGCTTCCAAGGATTCGCGCCTGGGAAACTTCCCCAGGAACCTCAAGCCACGTTGACGCAAGGCCAGCAGGGGAAAAAGTCGCTTCTTCGAGGGAACGTTCTGTGGCCTCGTCAGCGGGCGAAGCCGGGGGCATCCCAAAGAAGAAGACTCGCTGGTCATCATCCTTGGGCCGCGTCGCGTACCACGACCACCCGTCATCCCCCGTCACCTGGTCGATGTCCGGCCACGGGCGAGTTGAGTAAATCCCCTCACCGTTGACGCTCAGAAAATCCCCAAGTTCCTCGAGGCCTCGCCCAATCCAGCTCGACATGCGTCCTTGAGCATCTGGGCCGATCCCAATCAGGTAGTTCCCGCCTCGCGACACGATCGCCAAGAGATTGGAGATAATGTGGCGCATGGGCTTGATCGGTTCTTCAGGGCGCATCGAGCACCAGCCACGAGTCATTGTGATGCACGATTCCCAGGGGTAGAGCCGAATATCGTCCGGAATTTCCTGCTCGGGGGTTCGGTAGTTTTCGTTCACCCCGTGGACTTCTCGGTCCACGACCAAAATATCGGGTTGGAGCTCGCGAGCATGCTCGGCTATCTGATCAATATCAATCGGCTCATCGGGTTCGCGGACCCATCCTGCGTCAAGCCACAGCACGTTGACCTTGCCATAGTTGCGCAGCAGCTCATCGATCTGATTGTGGGTGTAACGAA
>CALIEP010000361.1 GCA_938022345.1 uncultured Actinomyces sp. | reverse complement strand
CCGGATGCTCACGCAAACCGGTGTCGGTGTCAGTGAAGATCACGCCCTGCTTCTCCAAGTCATCTTGGATCTGCTGGTAGACGACCTCGGATTCATACTGAGCAGCGACGCCAGAAACCAGGCGGTTCTTCTCGGCCTCGGGAATGCCCAGACGATCGTAGGTATGACGAATTTCTTCGGGGAGGTCTTCCCAGTCATTCACCTGACGATCGGTGGGACGCACGTAGTACTTGAAGGCGTCGAAATCGACACCCGAAAGATCGGGACCCCACGTCGGCATTGGCTTACGCTCGAATAACTCAAGCGCCTTCAAACGCCGTTCGCGCATCCACTGCGGTTCGTCCTTTACATCAGAGATAAAACGGACAACCGACTCGTTAATACCAAGGGGGACATCTTTCGAATAGTCATCGTTATCGTGCCACCCGTACTCGTATGCGCCGATGGAGCTAATGATCTCATCGTCACTCATCTGAGTAGTTGCGTCGGTGACCGGTGGTGACTGGGTCATATTTTTCCTCGTCAATTCGGTTATTTCAGTGATGCGCTGCTACTTGCGAAGAGCAGCTCGCGCCGCGGGAGAGATCACGGGTGCAGAAACCGGAATATTGGTTGTGCACACGTGTTCCCCACCCGCAAGTGTTGCAAGTAGTTGAACGTGAACATTGAGCAGTCGCGAAAACGCGGCAGTCTCAGCCTCACACAGCTGTGGGAAGTCGCCAGCAACCTGCCTAATCGGGCAATGCCCCTGACAGAGCTGGACAGCATACCCACCTCGGCCAATATCGCGAACCGTTGCCGCGTAGCCATCTGCAGTGAGTGCGTCTGCGAGAGCTTGAGCTCGCAGCCTCGGGTCACTACCTGCCTAACGAACCGTAGCCGCATAGCGCCTTTCGATTTCTCGAGAGCTAGCTGCAGCAAAAGAATCAATCGCTTCTCCCCCGCCAACTTGCCCAAGGTATCCGAGAGCTTTAGAGGCAAGGTCTGAGTAACTTTCAGCAAGTTTTTCGTGCGCACGAGCAGTAGCAACATAGTGGCGTGCGGGACGTCCGCGCCCACGTCGCACTACCTGTCCCGGTTCATGCTCA
>CALIEP010000360.1 GCA_938022345.1 uncultured Actinomyces sp. | reverse complement strand
ATTGAAGGCGAGGGTGAGTAGCATAATCCCATGTCGACAACCATTGATGTTTATCCGACAGTAAATGTCCTGCCTCTTGTTGAGGAGATTCGTGGGCGTACACAAGAGTTATTTCAAACACTGTTGAACCGTCATGGTATCGGTTCAACAATAGAGGTTAAAGCTTTCTATCCCTCCCCAGCCGATACACCAATTGAGTACGTTGAAAAAGATGTGGTGCGGACGCCGGATTTATATCTGGGCTTCGGATATTCGATTGATGGGATCTGGGATTCGGATTATTGGCCTGCTTGCTTCTCCGTCGATGATGATATGCGAATTAGTGAAGAAGACTTGGTCTACCCATTCGACTCAAAACCGGAACACCTTGGCTTGTGGTACATCGTTGAAGAATTCGAAGACATTGTTCCTCCAACTCGACTGGCAAAAATTCTGGCACAAGACCACTACTGGACCGATGAGCGAAACTTTGGTGGCCCTCCCGTTGCTTCAACTGGTTACGGATTAGTTTGCGCAGCTCTGGCTGAAGCAACCGAAGGAATCATCGCCTCATTCGACTCCGCATTCGACGACAAGCACAACGGCAAAACCGCCGAGGAGTTTCTTGCCTGGTGGGGTGACAGGCAAATCGATTTCTACGGCGAGGATGCGTTCAGAAATCCGCGAAGGAAAAGATACCAACTAGCCATTGGGTAGAAAGCTCGTATATTTGCACGCAGCTCGGGGTACTTCACAGTAAAGTGAAATCATGCTTGACGATGCGGTTGCACAGAAATTGCGCGCGTTCTCTGAGGAACGCGATTGGGACCAGTTCCACACGCCCGAAAACTTGGCGAAATCAATTTCTATCGAGGCCGCGGAACTCTTGGAGTGCTTCCAGTGGTCGCCCGATGGGGATCTCCAGGCTGTCAAGGAAGAGCTCGCCGATGTCCTCACCTATTTCTACTTCCTTGCAATGAAGGTCGGGATTGAGCCCGATCAGATTGTCTTGGAAAAGCTGGCTGTGACGGCGCAGAAGTATCCAGTTGAAAAGTCGCGTGGGAGCAGCGCAAAGTATGACCAGCTGGATTGATCCGGCTGATAACGGCGATTGACACCTGCACAAA
>CALIEP010000359.1 GCA_938022345.1 uncultured Actinomyces sp. | reverse complement strand
GCGCAACCCTGGCTCTTGTCGGCATCATCGTTCACTTCGCAGGTGTGCGCTGGATCGATGCGATCATGCCCCCGACCGTTACAGGCGCAATCGTTGCCCTCATCGGTCTGAACCTTGCACCCGCCGCATGGAACTGGGTGAAGACCGGCCCCATCACCGCAGTTGTCACAATCATCTCAATCTGCTTGATCACAGTTCTGTTCAAGGGAATCATCGGCCGCCTCTCGATCCTCTTCGGTGTGCTCGTCGGTTACGTTGCTGCTGTCATCCAGCACGAGGTGAACTTCGATAGCGTTCGCGAGGCCGCTTGGTTCGGTCTTCCGCAATTCCACACCCCCTCCTTCTCCGTCTCCACCCTGGGCCTCTTCATCCCCGTGGTCTTCGTCCTGATCGCCGAAAATGTCGGTCACGTGAAGTCGGTTTCCGCAATGACCGGTGAAAACCTCGATGACCTGACGGGTCGCGCACTCTTCGCTGATGGCCTTTCCACCATGCTCGCAGGTGCAGGCGGCGGTTCTGGTACGACGACCTACGCCGAAAACATCGGTGTTATGGCAGCAACCCGCGTCTACTCGACGGCTGCCTACCTGGTCGCAGCGTGCTGCGCATTCCTGCTCTCGCTCATGCCGAAGTTCGGTGCGCTCATCGCAACGATTCCCTCCGGTGTCCTCGGTGGCGCTGGTACCGTCCTCTACGGCATGATCGGCATGCTCGGCGTTCGAATCTGGGTCCAGAACCGCGTTGATTTCGCCAACCCGGTCAACCTCAACACTGCTGCTATCGCTCTGATTGTCGCAATTGCCGACTTCACCTGGAACATCAGCGGGATGACCTTCGGTGGCATCGCCCTGGGCACCGCCGCTGCGATCATCGTCTACCACGGCATGCGCGGTATTTCGAAGCTGCGTGGCACCAACCTTGAGCAGGCTTCGCCCGCTTCGGCTCCGGCAGGAACCGAACTTGAGAGCGAACCCTACGCTTCACGGCATCGCTCCACTAAAGCCTGATCGTTTCTGATCGCTAAGGCCGGGGTGTCCGAAAGGACACCCCGGCCTTGGCATTTACCTCATTTCCGCTTAATGCCAACCATTTCCTACCGAGCGCAGCTCACTTACTAAACCGGACGTCCGTTACAGTTATGTGCTAACATCTGCTCATGCGCTCTGAATCGACACGGACTCGATGGGCATTTCTTCTTGTGATTTCGCTGGGGCTGTTCATCGTTGCAGCCGATAACTCCATCCTCTACGTCGCTCTGCCTACCCTTCGATCTGAACTCCACACGACCCATCAGCAAGGCTTGTGGATCATCAACGCCTACCCTCTGGTTCTAGCCGGCCTTCTATTGGGAACTGGGACCCTGGGAGACAAGATCGGACACCGACGCATGTTCGAAGTCGGACTCGTCATCTTCGGTCTTGCATCCACTGCTGCAGCATTCGCACCAAATGTCGCGATCCTGATCGCTGCACGAGGATTCCTTGGCGCAGGCGCTGCGGTCCTCATGCCTTCAACCCTTGCGCTCATCCGCCAGACCTTCCTTGAACCCCGCGAGCGCAACACCGCCATTGGTATCTGGGGATCCGTAGCCACCGTCGGTTCAGCCGTCGGCCCACTCTTGGGCGGATTCCTTCTCACTCACACGTGGTGGGGAGCGGTGTTCCTAATCAACATTCCCATCGTCATCATCGCCTTGGTCAGCACTTACCTTCTTGCACCTGACAATTACCCCAACCCCAAACGCAGCTGGGACTTCATGTCCTCTCTCTACGCAATGATCACCATGGTCGGCTTGGTTCTCACAATTGAAAATCTTGCTCATACACCTATTGATACGACCCTTGTCGCGACCGGCATCGTCCTATTCATCATCGGTATGCTGCTCTTCATCCATCGCCAGCGTTACCTTGACGTTCCTCTTCTGACCCTTGATGTCTTTCGCAGTCGCCTCTTCTCAGCGGGCTTTTTGGGCGCATTCCTCGGCATGTTTGTGGTCTCTGGAATGGAAATCCTGACAACCCAGCGTTTTCAACTCTCAGCAGGTTTTACTCCGCTCCAAGCTGGCCTTGTCACAGGCGTCGTTGCTGTAGCAGCATTCCCGGGCGCTATCTTGGGCGGCCGCTATGTCGATCGCTTGGGATTTAGAACCGTCATTTCAGGCGGCTATGTCATTGCAAGCATCGCCGGAATCATTGCAATCATCGCTATCAAGGAAAACCTCTTCCTCATCTTCATGATCGCGCTCGCACTCCTAGGTATGGGAACTGGCCTGGCTATGAGCGTTACCTCAACTGCAATCATCGGTTCAGCTCCAGCCCGCCGGACCGGCATGGCCTCGGCAATCGAATCGGTTTCCTACGAGTTTGGAACGATGCTTTCGGTGGCGGTCTTGGGTTCACTGATGTCACTGTTTTACACTCTCAATGCGGCTCCCGAAGTCGCCCACAACATTGACGCTTCCGCCCACGACCCAGTTCTTGCACCCATGGCCGCAAGCGCCATCGATACCGCCTATATATGGACACTATCCATTGCGATCGCAGTTGCCCTGAGTGCTGCAATCGCAACAGCCGTGCTTCTCAAAGACAATCCGAAGGAGACCAAGTATGCGCACGAGTAAAAAATCGCAGCTCATCCAGGCCGCCTTGGAGATCATCGATAAGAAGAGCCTGGACGCACTGACCTACGACTCCCTCGCGAAGGCCTCGGGAATGTCTAAATCCGGCCTTCTCTACCACTTCCCCTCCCGCACTGCGCTACTTTTGGCGCTCAACGAGCACTTGGCCTCGTCATGGAGGGCAAGCCTTCTCGAGGCCGCGGGAGCCCCTCCCGAGGAGCTATCGGCCCGCGAACGCCTACGCGCCGTCGTGGAAGTACTCTCGCAAAGCGCGACCCGCGCAGACCTTCTTTTGGCGCTCGATACTCATACGCGCGAAGAGGGCGCCGAGGTGTGGGACGAGATCTTAGGCCCCTGGTTGCTTCCTCGCGAAGAAATTTTGGCCGACCCAGATATCTACCTGCTGTACATCATTGCCGACGGCCTGTGGGTGCACGACCACATCAATTCCTACGATCTGACCACACAGGAACGCCGTGCACTGATCACGGCTGCGTTGGCGTATTTGGATTCGCTACCCGACGTTTCTCAGGCACATTTCTAAATCTCACCCGCGCGGGTGGATCTCAGCTATTTCCGCAGCGCCAAGCAGGTGCTGGGGCCTTTAAGGTCATCGTGATTTTCCTGAACGCGCTGCAGATCCTCTGCGGTCAGGGCACCGTTGTAGAGCGAGCCCAGAAGGACGGTCACTCCCGGTTCGGTGTTATCGGTCAAGGTCACTCGCGATGAGGGGAAGAAACGCGCGACGGTGTATGCGGCATCAACAGATTGGGGACCTGCTTGAATCTGAGCAGAACCCGCGTATTCAGGTGAGGAATTCGAAGGATCTGCCACCTGGAAGCCCACGCTCTTGAGCATGTCTGACGCATCGCGTGCAACACCCGAGCGCGATGTCGTATTGAAAACCTGTACCTTGATCGAGGACGTAGCCAGAGGCTGAGTTTCCTCGCTAGGGCAGGGAATATCCCCTGTCGAGGCGTACTTAACTTTTGCGGAAAAGCCGTTAAGGAAGGGGATAGGAAGAATTCCCGAGAGCACCAAAAGGCTGAGGACACTGAGTCCAGCCATCACCGAAAGAACGATCGAGAAGACCGAATTCTGCTTAAGCTGGCGTTCGCGGCGATAGAGTTCGCGGCGGGACAGTTGGGGTTGTGGTGCACTCACAGGACTAACCTACTTCACGAATGGCACTTTGCGCACGAATTAGGCCGAATTTCAGTAGAGAGCCATTGTCGCAATTAGGGCAATAACAGCAATCAA
>CALIEP010000358.1 GCA_938022345.1 uncultured Actinomyces sp. | reverse complement strand
ACAGTCCTTCGCAGGCTCTTTGGTCATTACGCAGCTGGTCAGCGGTCTTCTTGTGCTTTTCTACATGTTCCGCGGATCATTCTACGGTAGCCGGGGGAACTCCTCTCAGGGAGGAAACTTCGGGCAGACCGTCATGATTTTCCTGATTTTCTTTGTCGCAATTTTTGCGATTCACGTTCTGCGCGGCTTGCAGCTCATGCTGACCGCTCGTATCGGAAAAGTTCAGTCGAGTTTCAACGACTGCATGAGCGCGGCAGGTGTTGCGGCTCTTCCTTTGGTTGGCTCCTATCTTCTGCTCTACCTCTTTGTTCTTCTCACGATGGGTACAAATGGGAAGAACTTTGCAGAGAACCCCACCCTGACGATATATCTTCTGGTAGCAATCTTTGCGTTCTCGATTGTGATCGGTGAGTCTCTTATCTACCTGGGGCTGAATCGCCTGGGTCGTTTTGAGAAATCTCCTGTGTTAATGCACGCTCTTCTTACAACTGCATGGGTTCTTGTGGCCCTCATTGTATACAACATTGCGTTCCAGATGATGCCTAACCCCTTGGCATCAAGCCTCTAGGAGCATTGTAAGATGAGCCAGCTACTACAGCAGCGCTCGTCAAGACGGCAAGGAAGACTTGGGCTCCTTGCCGTCTTTCTGGCGGTTCTAGCGCTCATCATGTCTGCCTGTGGTGCAAAAGTTGAGACAAATCTCGGGCTTGAAAATTCAGAGAAGGGATCCCGCACCATTACAGTGTCTTTCAGCTTGAAAGATAATAAAGATTACCTCAAGGGTGACGTTAACGCTCTTGATGCTTCGATTAAGAAACACAAACCTCAAGAACTTGATTACGAGGGCATTCGAACCGAAGGTGATAACGCTCAGGCCACCTTCAAAGTGAATTTTAATAGCGTAGATGAGTACCGCACTAAAGTCTCCGCTATTTTGAGAGCTTCGAGTTTTGACAAAGAACCTCAGATTCTGATTAGCAACAGCAAAGACGGCTTGGTTCAGGGCGTTGAAGTTTCCGAAAACTTCACCTCGCAGGACCTTATCAAGTGGCTTCCCGAAGCACTTGTAACAGACGGCTTGGTCGAAGCAAAACGCAAAGACAACGTCCTGCAGTCAAGTGGGAAAAACAGCGTTACCTTTGAAGGTCGCGAAATTAAAACAACAGAGTCCTCCAACGAGGTTCAAGCTAAAGACCTCAAAGATAATGGGTTTGATGAAGTTGTGATTGCAGTCGATAAGAAGGACGGTAAATATAACGCCAAGATTGTCTTTCTCGCAAAAGAGATCATGGTACATGACCGGGTAAGTGCTGTAGACACTTATCTTAACTCGGTGAAACCTGAGGGAGCTGAGCTTACCAAAGGTATTGACGAAGAAATCGCCAAAAAGTCTTACCGGAGCCTACCGTCCACGCAATCTGGTAAAGATGAAAGCGGTCGCAACCTAAAATTTACTGCCGATTCTTTCGAGGATCTCAATGCTAAACTTCAGAAAATTCTGGGTACTCAAGAGACCGCGTTAGAAAGTTCCCAAGAAGTTAAAACTGATTCTTCTGGGGCGAAGATAATTGAGCATGTAACAGGTTCAGTTGATTGCAGCCGTGTGTGTTAACCCGGAACCAACTACGGGGTGAAGTTTAGCT
>CALIEP010000357.1 GCA_938022345.1 uncultured Actinomyces sp. | reverse complement strand
CCATCCTAAGTTGGCCGCCTTCGTGAGGGGCATTGGGATCGGGATTCGTAATTTTTTCGCCAGTTTGTGGATTGGTACCCGTGATCGACAGAATATCTTTCACATCGCCCTGCTGGTCCTGAGTCTTCCCCAGGACATCAACAGTTGGTCCGGGAAGCCTGGCAACGTAGGGCAGCGGGATTACAGTGCAGGCAATAATCACCAAAGTCAAGGCCACGACACCAGCGGTAAGACGCCGAAGCCATCGAAGAGTCCGCTCACTGCGTTGCGTAGCGTCGGTCTCTTCATATTCGAGGTCTTCATTGTCATTCATACCTGCCATTGTCTCTCAGCTGCTCGCGCCGTGTCCTGAAAAGAGATCGCAACTAGAGAAAGAGACCGCCTTGTCACGCCCCGTCTAATTGCGCTATGAGCAAAGTTGAGCGGAAAGGGCACGATATCTCTAGTACTTCTTGTTCCTTGACTATTAGGCTCGTGATATGAGTGACAATGAGTCGAACATGGAAGAGTTCCTACGTCAGTTGTTGGGCGAGCAGGCCGCTCGCGCTGCAATGGAATCCATGCGCGCCCGAGGCATTGACCCCGAAAGCCTCAACAGCCAATTCCCTGATCCCTACATGATGAAGCAGGCGCTCACTCAATTCACGATTATGATGAACGGCCCTGCCAGCAGTCCCGTGGATTGGAAGAGCGCCTTGCAAGTCGCACACACCAAATCCTGGGATTCAAAAGAAACCGCAGTCACCGCAGCGCAAGCTCAACGAACTCGCGAAGCAATGTCTGTTGCTGACCTTTGGCTCGATGCCGTTGTCGAGTTTGGCCCCGGTAATGTCAATCGCCAGGTATGGACTCGCTCTGAATGGGTTGATGGGACTGCCGAAGTATGGAAGCGTATCTGCGAACCAGTTGCTGCAAATGTTGCTCGAGCCTTTGAAAATATCCTCGACGAGCAAGAAAAGCATATTGCGGATATTGACCCCTCGCTATCAGATTCAGTTCCAGACATTTCAAGCCTTCTCAACTCAACTCGCGATATTTTGCCGAAGATGTCGTCCTTCCTTTTTGCAAGCCAAATTGGAATGGCTTTGGGTCAGATTGCTCAAAGTGCTCTGGGATCAACAGATGTCGGTATCCCCCTTGCCGATGCTTCGACCACAGCCCTAGTCGCTCGTAATATCGAAGATTTCGCTGATGAACTTGAAATTCCCTTCGAAGAAGTCCTTCAGTTCATTGCTTTGCGCGAGTGCGCACATCATCGTCTCTTCACCGGTGTCCCCTGGCTGGCCGGTGACCTTACGCGTGCAGTCGAGCGATACGCGCAGCATATTGCGATCGATAGCGAGGCCGTCGCCGAGGCCGCGACTCGTCTTGACCCAGCGAACCCTGAGTTCAATGAAGATTCGCTGAACGAACAGATCTTCGCAGCCGCACCGACACCCGAACAACGTGCAGCATTAGAACGTGTGGAAAATCTTCTTGCCCTGATCGAAGGCTGGGTGGATGTTGTCACCTCACAGGCAGCACGCCCCTATCTTCCCCACCTTGAGCAGCTGCGCGAGCTGATGCGCCGTCGGCGGGCATTGGGCGGTCCCGTTGAGAAGGTCCTTGGAAGCTTAATTGGCTTAAAAATGCGTCCGCGTCGTGCTCGCGATGCAGCCAAGCTCTTCCAATTGGTCACTCAAGACGAGGGCAGCGAAGCCCGCGAAAAGCTGTGGGCTCACCCCGATTTGATTCCCAATAGCAACGAGCTCGATTCCCCGGAAACCTTTGTTGCGCTTCGACGCGCCGAGGCCGAGGCCAGCGCCGATATCGACCAGGCGCTTGAATCGCTATTGGATGGTTCAATGGGATGGGCTGAGGGACTCGATCCCACGATTGACCCCGAGGCAGATACCCTGCGTAAGGCAGGTTTTGATATTGGAGACACATCTCAGGACGAAGGTAATGCTTCGGATGACGATCATTCTTCAGATAATGGGACGTCACCTCAATCCTGAATTGATTGACCAATCAATCCACAGGGTGGAGGCCTCATCGGAGTTTTCCACAGATTCCTAGTTCTTGCCCATAAGTGCACTCTCCCACGCACAATAGGAATTCCCTATTCCACAGTGCGGAGGAAAAATGGCAAGCCCCCTGAGTATCGAAATCAACGGAATCGACCCCGTGACCATCGCGGCAGTAGAACTCATCATCCAAACCCTGCCTGAGCTTCGGCTTCGTCTTGTTGATTCACGTCGATTGAGTGCTGAAATAGTAGCTCTTCTTCCGGAGGAGAGGCTATTTCCACGACGGTCTCAAGCCCTTCGCTCACACCTCGCTAAGCACTATCCCCATCTGCGCTATTGCAGTTCATACTCCCCCATAGACTTAGGAATCATCGCTTCAGTGGGTTCCCATGATCTCGAGAAGGCGGACGCAATGATGCACTGCGATATCCCGCATCTTCTCACCTGCAGGAATGAAAGCTACTGGGACATCGGTCCGCTGGTAGTGCCGGGGGTGACGTGCTGTGCGCGTTGTCTTGAGACCACACAATCCGAACGCCATTCACTCCCTAGCCTCGGTCGAGACCTTGAACTATGGCGCTTTGAAACTCCACTGCCCTGGCTCACTCATATGGCTGCAGCCTGGCTTTCTCTGATGATTTACGATTTTGCTCGCTTCTGCATGTACCGACGATCGAGCATGAACCGTTTTCTACGCATCACGACAGAAGGAGAGGTTTCGTGGATCGAGGTCGATAATGATCCTCTCTGCGGGTGCACCAGTGCAGCAGTCTCACAACCTCCGGCAGCTTCACTGACAGCAACTACTCTGTCCACCAGTATCGGCGAATTCGACATGCTCAGTCATAACCACCGCTACCGGATTGCCTCATAGTTACGCCGGCTCTGTCTCCACCTGAACTTCTTCGCCGCGGATAATTGCCAAAATCTGGGGCCCAAAGTAGTCGATTTTCACTTCACCAATTCCGCGAATAACCCGAAGCTGAGTAAGCGTATTGGGCTGAGCGATAGCAACATCTCTCAAGGTCTTATCGGTAAGTACAGCGTAAGCCGGAACTAATCGAGCCTCTGCCTCAGCTTTACGCCATGCACGTAAGCGTTCGAAGAGTTCAATGACCTTAGGAGAATTACTTTCCTCAAATTCAGCATGGGCAGCCTTGGCCGCGCTGCGTTTAGACGTACCTGTGCGCGCAGAAGAAGCTCCAACTTGGGGTCGTTCTTCTCGAGGCCACAGATCCTTCACAAAGCGGGAACGCTGGCGGTTTCCACCACCGTGGCGCGAACGCGAATACGAGATCGCAAGATGATCCCGAGCACGTGTCATTCCCACGTAGAGCAGACGTTTTTCTTCCTCAATTGCGTCTTCGCCCTGAGCAAGAGAGATCGGAATAAGCCCTTCACTCACTCCAGCAAGGAAAACATGCTCCCACTCCAGTCCTTTTGCCGCGTGAAGGGTCGAGAGCGTGACCCCCTCCGTAGTTGGGGCAGCTTGTGAGACCTCACGCTCAATAAGATTATTGACGAAGCCAATGAAAGAGTTATTGGTAGAAGAGCGTGCCATTTCGACAATGGCATTGAGGTTATCCCATCGTTCTCGAACCGCGCCCTGAGCTTGTGGTGCCTGCGGGGACCATCCAGCGATTCCAAGAAGATCTTCAACCAGGTGGACAACGTCGGCCTCGTCAATTCCTTGATTGCGCAAGGTTGTCGCTTGCTTCTTTAAAAGAAACATCGCGCGGCGGACCTCTTCGCGCTCAAAAAAGCGCATCCCAGAATGGACGAGGAAGGGGACGCCGGCCTCGCTCAGCTGAGCTTCGAAGTTCTCTGACTGACCATTGGTTCGATAAAGAATGGCAATCGAGGAATACGAAACTCCATCGTCGTGGAGCTTACGGATTTGCCGCGCGATCCCCACGGCCTCGTCATTGTCGTCCGCATAGCTCTGATAGTCGACAGGGACACCATTGTCACGCTGAGATACCAATTTCACGGCGCCTTTAAGAACAGACGAGTGTTCGCCCTTCATCAGGGTATTCGCTGCACTCACGATCTGCGGCGTCGAGCGATAGTCGCGAACCAATTGCACGACGCGAGCACCCTTGTGCTCCTGTGCGAAGTCTTGAAGGTAGCGCGGTGAGGCACCCGCAAAAGAATAAATAGTCTGCGCAACATCACCGACAACGCAAATATCATGGCGCCCACCGAGCCAAAGGTTGAGAACATGGTGTTGGAGGGCAGAGACATCCTGATATTCATCGACGACGAAGCTTCGGTATTGACGATGAATTCGTTGGGCAATAGCTGGATAATCCTGCAAGATTCCTGCCGTCAGCACCAATACATCTTCGAAATCGAGAACCCCACGATCCTCCTTCGCCTCCTGATAGGCGTCCATCAGTGCAAGAACATCGTCAGCGCTAAGGTCACCCGGCGGCGTTCGCCTATTGGCGCGAACTGCCTCGGCATAGGCATCAGCATCGAGCATGGAAACCTTCGACCACTCAACCTCGGCGGCTAAATCACGAACAAGCGCTTTGTCTGCACGGATACCGATTCTTGCAGCAGCAGCGGAAATCAAGGATGCTTTGTGCTCAATGAGAGGTGGCATGTTCCCGCCGATGGCACTAGGCCAAAAATACTGGAGCTGGCGCAAGGCAGCTGAGTGAAAAGTCCGCGCTTGGACGCCTGGAACCCAAAGTGCCGTCAGACGCTCACGCATCTCA
>CALIEP010000356.1 GCA_938022345.1 uncultured Actinomyces sp. | reverse complement strand
CGATATAGAAAGTAGACGTCGAGATGGCACATAAGAAGGGCCTTGGATCCTCCCGCAACGGCCGCGACTCGAACGCCCAGCGACTGGGCGTCAAGCGCTACGGCGGCCAGCTGGTAAACGCCGGCGAAATTATCGTTCGTCAGCGCGGCACCCACTTCCACCCCGGTGAGGGCGTTGGTCGTGGCAAGGACGACACCCTCTTCGCGCTGCGCGCGGGTGCGGTTGAGTTCGCAACCCGTCGTGACCGTAGGGTTGTCAACATCGTTGAGCCGGTCTCTGCCTGAGACCGACCGCTGATTGGGGGCGTCCGGCACAAGGCCGGATGCCCCTTTTCACTATCCTGATTCGCGCTGGCGCGCGCTGGCCAAGACTGGAGACCACAGTGGCAAGCTTTGTCGATCGAGTAACGATTTTCGCCCAGGGAGGCAACGGCGGCCATGGCGTTGCCTCGGTGAAACGCGAAAAGTTTAAGCCGCTGGGAGGACCCGACGGTGGAAACGGTGGCAATGGCGGCTCTGTCATCCTTGAAGTCGATCCCCAGGTCACCACTCTGCTGACCTACCACCGAAACCCGCACCAGCGTGCGGAAAATGGAACCCAGGGCATGGGTGATTTCCGACAGGGAAGAAATGGTGCGGATACGATTCTTCCTGTACCGGATGGTACCGTTGTGAAGTCGACCCGCGGTGAGCTTCTTGCTGACCTTACGGGGGTTGGAGCTCAATTTGTCGTAGCCGAGGGCGGCCGCGGTGGTCTGGGAAATGCTGCCCTTGCCTCGAAGAAACGCAAGGCTCCCGGTTTTGCTCTCCTGGGTGAACCCGGCGAAGAACACAATGTCGTTCTGGAGTTGAAGTCTGTCGCAGATGTTGCGCTTGTTGGATATCCCTCGGCTGGAAAGTCATCCCTAATCGCTGCGATGTCTGCAGCGCGCCCGAAGATTGCCGACTACCCCTTCACGACCCTCGTTCCAAACTTAGGCGTTGTCCAAGCCGGAGAAGCACGGTTCACCGTTGCCGATGTTCCCGGACTCATTCCCGGAGCTTCTGCAGGTAAGGGACTCGGTCTAGATTTTCTGCGCCATATCGAGCGCTGTGCAGTTATTGTGCACGTCTTGGATACTGCGACTTTTGAAGTTGATCGAGATCCGGTTTCCGACCTGCGAACGATTGAAGCAGAGCTAGCTGCATACGAGGGTGATCTGGGTGAAATCGAAGGCTATGTCCCCCTAATGCAGCGTCGTCGTGTGATTGCACTGAACAAGATCGATATTCCTGACGGCAAGGACTTGGCCGAGATTACCAAGCCCGAGCTTGAGGTCTTCGGTTGGCCAATTTTTGAGGTCTCAGCAGTAAGCCATGAAGGCCTGAAAGAATTCTCATTTGCGCTTGCACGCCTCGTTGATGAACACCGAGCGCAACTGCCCGCGCTCGAAGCGGCGCGTACTGTTCTTCGGCCTCGACCGGTGGGAAGCAAGGACGAGATTACTGTCCGCGTTGTCGAACACGCGGGGGAGACCGTTTACCAGGTGCGTGGGCGCAAACCCGAGCGCTGGGTGCTTCAGACCGACTTCTCCAACGACGAGGCCGTGGGTTACCTTGCCGATCGCCTTGCTGGCGCCGGTGTGGAAGAAGAACTGATGAAGGCGGGAGCTCACGCTGGCGATACCGTCGTTATTGGAACCCTTCACGACGGCGTAATTTTCGATTGGGAGCCTACCTTGACGACCGGTCCTGAGCTGCTTGGACAGCGAGGAACTGACCTGCGTCTGGACCGAAATGAACGCCGCACGACAAGCGAACGTCGCGAACGCTATCGCGACATGATGGATGCAAAGTCGGCGGCTCGTGAAGAACTGTGGACCGAAAGGTCCAGTGGTGTCTGGACCGATCCGGAGGATGAACGCTAAATGTCCCCAAGGGGTAGTGCGGTGCAGCAGGCGCGTCGCATCGTTGTGAAAATTGGCTCCTCTTCGCTCACCCGTGAAGACGGCGGGCTGGATCTGAATCGAATTGATTCCGTTGCCCGGCTGGTTTCAGCGAAGGCAAGGCGAGGATGCGAGATTCTCATTGTCTCCTCGGGAGCTGTCGCTGCCGGTTTGGAACCTCTTGGACTGAGTTCGCGCCCGAAGGACCTCGCAAGTGTGCAGGCTGCTGCGGCGATGGGACAGGGATACCTGATGGCCCGCTGGTCCTCAGCTTTCCAGGCCCACCATCTACACGTTGCGCAGGTTCTGCTGACCGCTGCGGATGTGATGCAGCGTGAACACTACACGAACGCGATGTCTGCACTGGATAAGCTTCTTGCCTACGGTGTTGTGCCGATCATTAATGAAAATGATGCAGTCACGACCCGTGAGGTACGTTTCGGTGATAATGACCGACTTGCCTCTTACGTCGCGCAAATGGTGGGCGCGGATATTTTGATTCTGCTCACCGACGTCGATGGGCTCTATACAGCTCCTCCTTCGCAACCTGATGCTCGTTTAATTTCTGAAGTCAACGCGACCGATGAACTCAGCAACGTTGACGTCAGGGGAGCGGGCTCCTCGGTGGGCACAGGAGGCATGGCAACGAAGCTACATGCTGCGAGCATGGCGCAACATGCCGGTATCGGGGTTGTTTTGACCAGCGCGGATCGTTTGAGTGAAGCTCTGAACGGTGAAGCAGTTGGTACGTGGTTTGAACCCACGCGTCATCGCCCAGCTTCTCGCACGCTTTGGATTGCTCATGTTGCCACCTCTAGCGGCCAATTGCTGATTGACGCCGGTGCGCGTAGGGCAATCACCCATGGCAAAAAATCTCTTCTTCCCGCGGGTATTAAAGAGGTTCTGGGTGTTTTTTCAGCGGGCGATGTCGTCGACATTGCTGACGATAATGGATTGATTGCGCGCGGAATTTCGCGCTATGACTCAGATACGCTGGCGCGCATTATTGACTCACACGAGGGCTCTGAAACAAATAAGCACATGCGCCCAGCGGTTCACCGCGATGATCTTGCACTTCTGGTTCGGGAGTAGAACATGAGTAATGATCTGGATATTTTTGAGTTAACTGACCGTGCGAAGCGGGCACAGCGAGCGCTGGCAACGTCGACTACCGCGCAGCGCAACGGTATTCTTCTGGCGATTTCTCAGGCACTTGTCGACCACTGTGAGCAGATCCTTCATGCGAATGCGCAGGATTGCCAGCGCGCCGAAGAACGCGGTATGGCTTCTGGTCTGGTTGACCGCCTCCGTCTTGATGAATCCCGTATTCGCGCGATTTCTAGCGCTGTACTTGACGTCATTGCTCTTGAGGACCCTGTCGGTACCGTGATCCGTGGCGGTCGTACCGACGATGGTCTTCGTGTTACTCAGCTTCGAGTTCCCATGGGCGTCATTGGGATGATTTATGAGGCGCGTCCGAATGTCACTGTTGACGCTTCGATCCTGTGTTTGAAGGCTGGCAACGCAGTGATCCTTCGTGGCGGAAGTGCAGCGCAGGATACCAACGAGACTCTCGTCGCGGTTATTCGTGAGGCCATTGATTCCCTTGGTTTTTCAGCTGATCTTGTCCAAACAGTTGATCCCTGGGGTAGGGACGGGGCACGTGCCATGATGCGTGCACGCGGCGGCATTGATGTGTTGATTCCGCGCGGAGGTGAAGGCCTGATTCGCACGGTCGTGGAAGAATCAACCGTTCCTGTTATCGAGACGGGAACGGGAAACTGCCATGTCTATGTTGATTCGGGAGCAGACGTCGATTCGGCGGTTCGAATCATTATCAATGCGAAAACTCAAAGGGTTGGCGTCTGTAATGCCGCTGAAACCCTTCTTGTCCACCGCGATATGGTTCTCAGCTTCCTCCCTCAAGCTTTGGCAGAGCTTACTCGCCTTGGAGTACGCATTCATGCCGATGCTGCTGTGCGCGAATGCGCCGCACATGTGGACAGCGTTGATCAGAGCTTGATCAGCGAGGCGACAGAAGCTGATTGGCGTACCGAATATCTGTCAATGGATTTGGCAGTGAAGGTCGTTGACTCTATTGAGGAAGCGGTTGAACATATTCGTCGCTATTCCTCAGGACACACCGAAGCGATTTGTACGGCATCAATCAGTGCCGCGAACTATTTCCGCTCAAATATTGATAGCGCAGCTATTGCCGTTAACGCTTCGACGCGCTTCACTGATGGTGGACAACTTGGACTGGGTGCGGAAATCGGTATTTCCACGCAGAAATTGCATGCCCGCGGCCCCATGGGGTTGGCTGAGTTGACAACCAGCCAGTGGGTTATTGAAGGTGACGGAGCAGTTCGAAAGTAGGGAGGGGAAGCATGCCAACTTTGGACTCAGCCTCGGGAAAACTACGCCGCTCGATCGGCATTATGGGTGGAACCTTCGATCCGATCCACCACGGTCACCTGGTGGCGGCATCTGAAGTTATGGATGTCTTCCAACTCGACCAGGTGATTTTCGTCCCCACGGCTATGCAGCCCTTCAAAGCGGGTCGCAAAGTGACTCCTGCGGAACACCGGTATTTGATGACGGTGATCGCGACGGCCTCGAACCCCCGATTCTCAGTTTCGCGAGTCGATATTGACCGAGGCGGGACAACCTATACGATCGATACTCTTCACGATCTGCGAAAAATCTATCCGGATGCGGATTTCTACTTCATCACTGGTGCGGATGCACTGACACAGATCGTCCAGTGGAAAGACGCTGATCTTCTCTTCGAAATTGCGCACTTCATTGGGGTGACGCGTCCGGGACACGTGCTTGATGCGAAGAAACTTCCAGCTTCGTCGGTGTCCTTACTGGAGGTGCCCGCAATGGCAATTTCTTCAACCGACTGCCGAAAGCGTGTTGAACATGGAAAACCGGTGTGGTACCTGGTGCCCGATGGGGTTGTCCAATACATCAACAAATACAGGCTGTATCAGTAGCCCTCATGCAGTGGTTCAGTTGCTGGACCATCGTGTCCTTCGGTAGCCGCAAGGCCCAGAAAATGGCAGACTGAAAACGGCGAAAGGAAAAATGTGGACGTTCAAAGCAAAGACCTGATTAGCAGTGCCCTGCGTGGTGCGGCCAATAAACTCGCGCAAGATCCAGTGTTGATTGACGTTTCGCAGCGTCTGGGGATCGCGGAGTCTTTCCTTCTCGTTTCTGCCCCTTCGTCGCGTCAGGTGCGCGCAATTGCTGAGGAAATCATGGATGAGATCGGGCGCGATTACCACATCATTCCTCAGCGCATCGAGGGCCGCAGTGAAGGTACCTGGGTGCTGGCCGATTACGGCGATGTTGTTATTCACGTGATGAGCCAGGAAGACCGTGAGTTTTACGCTCTTGAGCGTTTGTGGTCAGATCAGACAATTACTCGCCTTGAACTTCCTGATGTGGCGCCCGGTGCAGGTGTGCGTCGCGTCATGACTCCTTCGCAGGTTATTGAGGAGATGGGCGAATGAGCATCGATACTTCTTCTGTTTCTGCCGAGGCCGTGGCTGGGTATTCCCAGATCGTAGGCGCGCGGCGGATTGTTTTTCTTCGTCACGGACAGACCGACTACAACGTCCAGCATCGGTTCCAAGGGATTATCGATATTCCTTTGAACTCGGTTGGCCGCGAGCAAGCCGTCGAGGGTGGTAAGGTTCTGGCTCGCCGGCTAGCTGGCGGAGGCCGAATTGGTGGTCTGAACGCCGATTATGTTTCAGCAACGGCTGTTCGCCTTGTCTCCTCACCTTTGGAACGTGCGTTTAATACCGCTCAGGCGTTGGCTGGGGAGCTGAAGACCTTAGGCGTTGAAGTGGGGGAGATCGCGGTTGATAAGCGCCTTCTTGAGCGTTCCTACGGCGTTTTTGAAGGTTTGGATTTCGACCAGATTGCCGAGCAGTACCCCGAGTGGTTGCTTGAGTGGCGTCAGACGGGGGAGAGTGCGGGAGCTGGTGTTGAGCCCGGGGGCGTAGTGGGCGATCGCGTTCGCGAGGCCGTGCTTGAGCATGCCGCAGAGGTTCCCGAAGGGGGTACTTTGGTGGCCGTTTCGCATGGCGCTGCGATCGCTCGCGGCGTGATGTCCACGATTGGCTTGGATCCGCGTCACTTTGATTGTATTCGCGGCGTTGACAATGTTCACTGGTCAGAACTTGTCCTAGCCGGTGGTGGCGGTTCCGGTGCCTCGGGTGCCGCCCGTTGGCGTCTGGCTTCACACAATGTTGGGGCTCGCCCGGAGGTCTTTGGGGCGTAGGGGAGCGCAGGTGTGTTTCCTCGCACAGCTCCTTAATTTTGCCTTGGCGGGTATCGTCCGCTATTCTTAACAGGTCCGAGCGAGAGATCGCCGGAACCTACGGGGCTATGGCGCAGTTGGTAGCGCGCTTCCATGGCATGGAAGAGGTCAGGGGT
>CALIEP010000355.1 GCA_938022345.1 uncultured Actinomyces sp. | reverse complement strand
CCTCTAATGGCGGCGAACGCGCTACCTCCGACATCATCTACATCACGAAGGGAGCTTGAGCCATGTACGTGTTAATTCCTGCTTACCAACCGGACGCGCGATTGCCGCGCCTCATCCTTGAACTGCATCGCGCAGATCCTTCAACGAAAATCGTTGTCGTTGACGACGGTTCAGGCCAGAAGTTCAGTGATATTTTCGAGGCCGCAGCCACCGCCGGTGCGCATGTGATCTCTTATGAGAACAACCGCGGTAAGGGCTACGCGCTTCGAGAAGGTTTCACCTGGATCCGTGATATTGCAGGCGACTCGCAGGAATGCGTAGTGACCGCAGATGCGGATGGGCAGCACACGCTCAACGACATTTTCCGCGTTGGTCGGACGTGCACGGATACCGGCACAAGCGTGCTGGGAGTTCGCGAATTCGTTGGGCATGTCCCCGCTCGCTCCCGGATCGGCAACACCGCAACTTCAGCCCTGTTCTGGCTAGCAACGGGCTGGAAGCTCAAGGACACGCAGACCGGGTTGCGCGCATTCCCGGTCGCCTTGCTTCCCGAACTACTCGAGGTCCAGGGGGACCGTTACGAGTACGAGCTCCGCGTCCTTTTGCATTTGGCGAAGTTCCGTCAGCCGATCACCCAAATCTCAATTGAGACGATTTACGAGGCCGGAAATCCGACTTCCCACTTCCGTCCCTTGCAAGATTCGGCTCGAATTTGGGCACCTCTTTTGAAATTTGCCGCCTCTTCTGGTGTTGCAACCGTTATCGACTACGTGCTGGTCCTTCTCTTGAATTCCCTCACTGGAGCTCTCTTCTTCCCGGTTGTAGCTGCCCGTCTGGTGAGCGCTTCAGTGAACTTCACAATGAACCGCCACGTTTTCGAGGCCACGGGAGTGCCCTTGCGTCGCAGCGCCCTCCGTTATGCCGCACTTGCTGCCGCAGTGGTCGCCGGGTCGTACACAATGCTTGCTGTATTGACGGGAATCGGGATGCCACTGTGGATCGCGAAGATCATTGCTGACACGACCATGTATCTGGTTTCCTACTTGGCGCAA
>CALIEP010000354.1 GCA_938022345.1 uncultured Actinomyces sp. | reverse complement strand
AGGTACAAGGCTGATGAAGGATCCTGAGTACAATCTGCTCGATGAGCCATTGATACCCATCCGGCTCCTCGATGGAACCATCACAAATGTCGGTCTGCTTGAGCTTGTAGAACGAACAAGCGACATTGCAGACCTCGCGTGTGAACTGCCAACGCAGAACATCGCGATACAACGCCTGATCCTGGCAATTGCATACCGAGTTGCAACGCCAAGTAACGAACAAGAATGGGCGCGGCAATGGAACGAGGGAGCGCCAACTGACCGGATGCTCGAGTATCTGGAAAAGTGGCGAGATCGTTTCTATCTCTTCGGCGGCCGCTACCCGTTTATGCAGGTCGCTGATCTCAGGACAGAGAAGGACTCCGTATCAGGACTGGAAAAGATCATCGCTGACGTCCCCAATGGTGAGCAGTTCTTTACCACCCGACACGGAAAAGCCCTTGCAAAGATTTCAGCAGCAGAGGCGGCCCGTTGGTTAGTTCACGTTCAAGCGTACGATCCTTCGGGTATTCGGTCTGGTGCTGTAGGAGACTCTCAAGTTAAAGGTGGAAAGGGATATCCCATCGGACCTTCTTGGTGTGGACACCTAGGGATAGTCTGGCTCAAGGGAGAAAACCTCGATGAGTCTTTAGTGCTTAACCTTGTTCCTTCCGATGCAGGAAATCTCAGGGGGGTGAATGCGTCTACCCAGTGGGGTGGCTGCTCGTGGGAAGATGATGAGCCCGAAACAGCTGAGCGAAACGACTACTCTCTCTTGGACTCATCGGGAACTCCTCGTCCTATCAGTATCCCGAGGCTGCTCACTTGGCATTCGCGTCGCGTGCGTTTGATTGGTGGCGTATCCGGAGTGACCGGAGTCGTCCTTGCACAAGGTGACAAACTGGCTCCCCAACAGATGCAACAGTACGAACCACAGAGTTTGTGGCGTTATTCAATGCCTCAATCGAAGAAGTTCAAGCAGGACGTCTATATGCCAAGAAAGTTCGAGGCCGGGAGAGCCCTGTGGCGCAACCTTCCTGGGGCTCTTCCTGAAGTGACGAAGATCGATGGAGCAGATAAGCAACCGAAAGATGAGTTCTTTCCTTCTGCAACGCTTTCGTTCCACTACGCCTTCGAAGAGTCTCTGGTCAAAACCGACTATCCGAAACAAGTGCGCATTCAGGCCGTTGGTGTCACATATGGGCCTCAGGAGTCAACTTTCGAAGACATCTATTTCGACGAACTGACATTGTCAGTTGCACTCATGCGTGCTGACCAGCCAGAACTTGCTGCCCAAGTTGATCGGCAGGTCAGAAACACAGAGGAGGTTGCGAAGATCCTCGGTATTTTTGCGGCGAACCTGGCGCGTGCTGCTTGGGAAAGCGG
>CALIEP010000353.1 GCA_938022345.1 uncultured Actinomyces sp. | reverse complement strand
CCTGAACTAGGTATTTCTCGACAAAGTCTCGAGGGTTGAGGGAATAGACCGAAGCGTCGTAGTGAATAACAAAAGTCGCATCCAAACCGGTTGCTGCCATCGCATCCAAACGATCCCGCAGCGGAGAAATAAGTTTGAGTGCAGTGTCAGGATTATGAACGATGCGGGGGTGGGGAGCAAAAGTGCAAGCAACAGCCTTCACTCCCCTACTTCTTGCCCGAGCAACAGCTGTCGCAATCACCTGACGATGCACATCGTGCATCCCATCGAAATTGCCGATTGTCACCACCGACGTGATCTCGTTCGGGATTTCTTCAATCGAACGCCAAATCTTCACAGTGGTCACTTTCTAAAAAACAAGGATTGTCTTCAAACGAGAATCACGAATCTCAAGAAGTCCGACGACTTCCCCTTCGCCATTAATCGCGGCAATAGGACCGCAGGTCGAAGCTGTGTCCCTTCCCACACATCGCTCAGCAAAGTCGCGAACTTCAAGGGCAGAACGGCGAGGCGCCTGCCCATGGGCGAAAGCACCGGCCTCGGCTTGCGTCAGTTCAAGCACGGGGAACATTGCACGCGCTGCCTCGCTGAGCGATGTCAACGTGAGCGGAGCTCCTTCATTTTCCGGTAGGTCTTCCCCGTCGCGGTGCTGGGCCTCGGAAAGAGAATCTAAAGTGTGTGCACTTTCAAGAGAGAACTCTCCAACCCGAGTGCGTCGCAGTGCAATTAAATGCGCGCCGCAGCCAAGTGCATGACCGATATCGCGGGCGAGAGCACGAATATATGTTCCGGCGGAACATTCAACGACGATATCGAGATCTACGCAGGGGACAAGGCGCTATTCCCCTTCAACGTTGTAAGTAACGCTGTGAGAGTGCGCCTCTCCCCCAATCTCGAGTAGGGAAATTTCCACCTGCCGAGGCTTGAGCTTCACTTCTTCTCCAGCGCGAACCCGCGCGTAAGTCCTCTTTCCGTCAACTTTAATTGCACTGACTGCGGAGGGAACTTGCGAGATTAGCCCGCGAAAGTGCTCCAGTGTGCGCGCAAATTCTTCACTATCGAGGCCGGTGCACCCTCGCGCGAGCGTCACTTCCCCTTCCGCGTCCTCAGTTGTCGTCTCAACGCC
>CALIEP010000352.1 GCA_938022345.1 uncultured Actinomyces sp. | reverse complement strand
GTCGCACCCGAGGTAAAAACAACCTCCGCGCGAGATGCACCCACGGCAGCACCTACTCGTTCACGCGCGTCCTCCAGCAAGCGCTTAGCGGAACGTCCGCCAGCATGAAGAGCCGCGGGGTTCCCGGGACGCCGGCTGAGAGCGTCTTGGGCGTCAAGCCAAGCCTGACGTACTCCGGGTGCCAGGGGTGTGGAACCGGCGTGATCAAGATAGTGCGACACGGGTGTCTTTCAGTTGTCCTGGGGCTCATTCGCGCGCCACACGCGAATATGCTCCAACGCTTGGGGAACAATTTCGTACAGATCTCCAACAACTCCGAAATCAGCAATTTCGAAGATCGGAGCATCTGGATCATCACAGACTGCAACGATCGTTCCCGAGGACATCATTCCAATCGTGTGATGGATTGCACCGGAAACCCCAAGAGAGATATAGAGCTTCGGAGCAATCGTGACACCGGTTTGGCCGATTTGCGCGCTACGCTTCGCCCAGCCTTCATCAACAGCATCACGCGTTGCACCGATGCCAGCGTCCAAAGCATCGGCAAGTTCTTCGACCAAACTCCAGTCTTGCCCTGCGCCGCGGCCACCAACGACAACAACCTGAGCTTCAGTCACCTTCGGGCGACCGTCTCCACTTTGATACGCGCGCTCGTCAACCCTAGTGGTCTGATCACTCAGGGAGAGCACAATAGGCTCACCCACCCGGCACTGGCCTTCAACCTCTTCAGGAACGAGGCCGCGCGAACGCAGACACACGCAGGCGGGGTCAGCCATAGCGAGAACTTCTCCCCTCCACGAGCCGCCCAGCGCTTCCGTCGTCGCGCGCAAACGATCCTATTCAACGTGAATCTCGACGGCCTCGGCAATGGCGCACCCACCCAAAATTACGGCAAGGGAAGCAGCACACTCGCGGTCAAGGAAACGCGTGGCGAAGAAAATCGGCGCTCCAGCAAGATTCAGGCTTCGGTAGGCAGATTCTAGCGAAGGAAGCAAAGCCGATGTTGTCAGCGCGGCCTCGGGGCAGATAATCGGGGTCACAGAGGACACACCAATTCGCCCCAATTCCCCTCCAAGGGAATCGCGGACCTCGGGGCACAAGACAATCGCATGCAACTCTTCGAAGCACCCGCGAGCCTGGGCGACGATGTCCTTGTGACGGGCATCAATTGTTCCTTCAGAGGAGGCCAGGTCAAGAACGAGGACCGCAGAGTTCAATAAAGCCTTCACTTCAACTTCTCCTCAATGAATTCCGCAAGACGCTTGCCGCCATCACCGGTATCGGGGAATACCTCACCTGATCCACCACGGAGATGTTCCTCGATAAATTCCATACGAAGAGGCATCGCATCGAGTCCAGAAGCCAGGACAGATGAGAGCACTCCGCTGGGATCGCACTCAGCAATGTCGTCAAGTTCAGCACGAACTAAGGGCTTCATCCGAGCAGCCTTGAGATCCTTAAAACCGGGGAAACGCGGTTCGTTCAGCTGATCTGAAACAGAAATAACAGCGGGGAAAGGCGCTTCCAGAGATTCATCGACACCATCAACACTTCGCGAGGCACTCAGCCGTGAGTTCTCGACATCAACAGTTAACTCTCGAGCCTGTGAAACCAAATGAAGGCCAAGGACCGCCGCGAGCGCCGCGGGAAGCATCGAAGTCATCGAATCCG
>CALIEP010000351.1 GCA_938022345.1 uncultured Actinomyces sp. | reverse complement strand
TTAACTCCATTAATTGGGCCCGTTTGCTGGCACAGGTTGTGTATTACATTGCGTCTTGGCTGCGCATTCGCCTTCAGACAGGCACGCCTGACCTGCGCCTCAATGTCGTCGTTCCCAGTGGGAATTTCGGCAATATCTGTGCGGCGCATATTGCCCGCCAGATGGGGCTTCCCCTGGAATCTCTGGTTGTTGCGACAAACGAAAATAACGTTCTTGAGGAGTTCTTCCGAACGGGCGTCTACCGGGTTCGAAGCAGTGAAGATACTCTTGCGACCTCCTCACCTTCGATGGATATCTCGAAGGCCTCGAACTTCGAACGTTTTATTTTTGATCTCCTTGGACGGGATGCGGCCCGTACGCGCGATCTCTTCAACCAAGTTGCCACTCACGGATATTTCGACCTTTCTGGAACCGAAGAATTCGCAAAACTTCAGCAGAACTTCGGCTTCTGCGCGGCCTCGTCCACGCACGCTGATCGGCTGGCCCAAATTCGGCGCACCTGGGAGGAGTCACACTACCTCGTGGATCCACACACCGCCGATGGGGCGCAGGTTGCTCGCCAATTGCGCGAAAAACTTGATGGCCCCGTTGTGGTGATGGAGACTGCGCTTCCCGTAAAGTTCGAAGAAACCATTGCCGAGGCCGTTGGTTTCGTCCCACCGGTACCGCCCCGTTTTGCAGATATTGAAGGGCACGAACAGAGGGTTGTTGAATTGCCTCGCGACGTTGATGCCTTGAAAGAGCTTATTCAGAGCAGGGTCAAGGCAGGGCGCTAATTTCTTCGTTACACGGTCCCGGAAGCCGAACCGGTCTCCAAATGAAGGTGGCACCCTTTACCATGAAGGTATGAGCCTTCACCTGTACGATTCGAAAACCGCACGCTTGCAGCCACTGAATCCAGTGGTGCCCGGACATGTGGGAATTTACCTGTGTGGTGCAACCGTTCAGGGTTCTCCCCACGTTGGGCATTTGCGTTCTGCGGTCGCTTTCGATTCCTTGATTCGTTGGCTTAAGCGCAGCGGTCTTGAGGTGACCTATATCCGTAATGTCACGGATATTGATGACAAGATCCTTCGCAAGTCTGCAGAAGCCGGCGTGCCTTGGTGGGCATGGGCTCAGCGTTATGAGCGTGAATTTACTGAGGCCTATCACAAGCTCGGTGTGCTTGACCCCACCTATGAACCGCGTGAGACAGGGCATATCCCAGAGCAGATTGCTCTGATCCAGCGTTTGGTGGATCGTGGCCACGCATACAGCGATGGTGCAGGAAACGTCTACTTTTCGGTGACCTCGCAAAAGGACTATGGCTCGCTGACTCACCAGCGCCTTGAAGACATGCGTACGACCGAAGACGAATCGCAGATTGATTCCGCGACCGAGGCCGGGAAGAAGGATCCGCGTGACTTTGCCTTGTGGAAAGCCGCAAAACCAGAGGAACCCGTAACCGCATCATGGGATTCGCCCTGGGGGAGGGGGCGTCCAGGTTGGCACCTCGAATGCTCTGCAATGTCCTACCGCTACTTGGGTGAAACCTTTGATATTCACGGTGGTGGCATCGATTTGCGCTTCCCTCACCACGAAAACTAACAGGCCCAATCGCACGCTGCGGGATGGTATTTCGCGCAGTTGTGGGTCCATAACGCCTGGGTGACCACCAAGGGTGAAAAGATGTCGAAGTCTTTGGGAAATGTCCTTTCAATTGAGACTTTGACACAGGATTTCCCCGCGGCTGCAGTGCGTTGGGCGCTTTCAACGGTACATTACCGCAGTGCCATTGAGTGGGGGCCGGATACCCTCCCGGATGCGAACGCAGCATGGGAAAAGTTCTCGACTTTTGTCACTCGCTCGATCGAGGCCGTCGGTGAAGCAAGCCCGGAGGAACTGTTCTTGAGTCCCGAAGAACTCCCCGAAGCCTTCACTCAGGCAATGAATGACGACCTCAATGTTGCCGGTGCATTGGCAGCGGTTCATGAGCAGCTCAAACTGGGCAATATTGCCTTGGCTGAAGGGGATAACCAGGCGATTAAACGCCAGCAAATCCTGGTACGCTCCATGCTCGATGTGCTCGGGCTGGATCCGGCATCACCCCAGTGGGCAAATGCTGGGGCCGGGGTGTCGGCCTCGGGAGAAGCGGCCGAGGACCCGCAAAAGCATGCGCTTGACGTGCTTGTCGGGGCATTGCTTGAACAGCGTGCTCAGGCGCGTGCTGATAAGGATTGGTCTGCTGCCGATCAAATCCGTGATCGACTGGCCCAGGCCGGTGTTAAGGTTGCGGATGGAAAAGACGGAGCAACCTGGAGCCTTGGATAATTCGGCCGGCTCGCGGAGGTGACGAGCATGCGGGTGCGAAATCGATGAAGGCGCGCCCTAGCCGCCCCGATGCTGAGCTGACACCGTATGCTTGTGTCAGTTCACGACAAAACAAGGAGACACGATGGCTGGAAATGATGGACGTCGCGGCGCCGTAAGGAAGCCTGGCTCGAAGAAGGGCCCGAAGGTCGGCACCGGTGGTCACTCGCGCCGTCGCCTCGAAGGTAAAGGACCGACGCCCAAGGCCGAAGACCGCACCTACCATCCCGCGTTCAAGCGTAAGAAAGCACGTGAAGCTCGCGAGGCCCAAGAAGCCGCAATCGCACGCGCTCGCGCGAAATCTTCCATCAAGATCGCTGAGGGACATGAACTGATCGCCGGTCGCAATCCAGTTGCCGAGGCCGCGCGTGCGGGAGTGCCGATCGAACGTGTTTTCGTCCTCGATAACGTTAAAGACGATCGCGTTGAGGAAGTTGTCCGCCTGGCCTCGGGACTGGGCGCACCCGTTTATGAAGTGACGCGCCGCGACCTCGATGTTGCCACCGATGGCGCAGTGCACCAGGGCGTTGCCATCGAAGTGTGTGGTTACGAATACCGCGACGTTGAGGATCTCATTGCAGATTCTTTGCAGCAGCTAGGTGTTCCGCTTTTGGTAGCACTGGATCAGGTCACCGATCCGCATAACCTGGGCGCCGTCTTGCGTAGTTCCGGTGCATTCGGCGCTGATGGTGTGATTATCCCAGAGCGTCGCAGTGCGGGTGTTAATACCACTGCGTGGAAGGTCTCGGCCGGTGCTGCAGCTCGCGTGCCCGTCGCACGCGCAACGAACCTT
>CALIEP010000350.1 GCA_938022345.1 uncultured Actinomyces sp. | reverse complement strand
TGGCCGCGAGGATCAGGTCCTCTGTGTCAACCTCATCAACGACTGGCAGAGGCTGCACCTCGGCGCGCTCGCGGATCTCTTGGGCGCGGAGGACGATGTCCACCGGCGTGATCCCGAAGACTGCGGCAAGCTGCTCCAGTTGCGTGATCTTGATCTCACGTTCAGCGCCGAGGATCCGCATAAGCGTGCTGAGCGGAATGTCGGCGCGCGTCGAAAGTTCGCGCACTGTCAACCCAGCGATGGCTCGCTCGGCGGCAATGGCCTTAGCTACAGCTTGATTCATATCCATACTGAGATTGTACAGCTCATTTTGGAAAACACAATACTCCAAAATGAAAAACGCGATTTTGTACGCAAGCACCTTGACAGTTCCCCAAATGGGGAATAGAGTTATCCATATGGAGAACAGCCCAAATGATTACTCGGCAATGATCGCCGAGAGGATCGGGGAGGCAATCCAAAGCTCAGGCCGCTCGATCTTATCAGTATCGACCGAAACCGGAATTTCACACTCCACACTGACGCGACGTGTGAAAAGCAAGGGTGCATCGCCTTTCACGGTTACCGAACTCGACCGGATCACCACAGTCCTTGGCTTGAATCTGATCTCCCTACTCGAAGACGCAAAACGACTGGAGGCCTAGAGATGAACGCGAAATTGGTCGCCTGCACACCTGACGGGCAGGTCCTCCCCATGGAAGACCTTGCTATCAGCGTGGTGACCCAAGTGCGCGACGACAGCGCAGACCTTCTTACACAGCGCGAAGCCGCAGCCCTCGCCAAAGTCGATCCGCGCACCATCCGCCGCTGGATCGCTGGAGGCTACATCACACCCGTGAGGCTCGGGCCGCGAAGCACACGGATCCGCAAAGCGGACCTCTTGAAGCCGCGTAAGATCCGCGCTTCCCGCTGACCCCCCTCACAAAAAACCTCCACGAGGCGGCAACCCCGTGGAGGCAGACCCCCGAAAGGAGGGAAATCATTCATGAACAAGAATACCAGCCGCCGAGCTCAGCTCGACTGGATCATCCGATTGAATTTCCAATACGAAAAACGCCTGCGCAAGATTGCGGCCACACTCCCCGCACACCTACAGCAGCGCTTTCTTACCGACCACGGAGTAGAGGTGAACGATGTCCCTGCAGCTTGATTTCCACGAAGCCCTCCAAAAGCAGGAACGCAAAGAGAGACGAGAAAACCTCTACATCCTATTCTCCCTCTTCACCCTCATTTCGTTCGGCTTCCTCACCCTCGCCTACGTCACCATCTTCATGATCTCGATGACGTATCCCGAGTGGCGGATGAGCTGGCCGCACTTCACCTACTTCGCAGCCCTGCACGTCCTCGCCTTTATTTCCCTGACACTGATGGAGAAGAACAAATGACCACCCAGATCGGCACTCAGATCGAAAACGCCGCCGCCCGCCTCGTCGACATCAAGCAGCAGATCGACACTCTCGCAGGTGAAAAAGCACAGATCGAAGGCTGACTGCGCGACCAGTTCCAGCCAGGACAGACCATCGAAGCTGGCGACCACCAGATCACGATCAGCCGCCCCACCCGCAGGCTCAACACCTCCGCGATTGCATCTGCCTACCCTGTCGTCTCCTGGCCTGACCTCTACACCCCCACCTTGAACACGGCAGCGGTGAAGAAGCATCTGTCCGAAAAGACCCTTGAAGATGGCGGCTTCTACACCGAAGGCGCGCCCACCGTGAGGGTGAAATAAGGTGAGCGAAGAACCGCTGAGCGACCTCACCACCACACCCGAATGGTGGGACACCTACCAAGGCGTAGACCCGGAGCAAGCTAAACGAGACATCACAGGGCAGATCCTGGACGCGATCACCAACCACCCTCGCAGCTTGCAAAAAAGGATCGGGCCGAGTGAAATCGGCACCCCCTGCACGCACTGCCTGGCTGCCCGCCTAGCTGGCTGGGAGAAAAAAGAACTGGGGGTCCCGTGGACAACCACTAAAGGGACAGCGATCCATTTTTGGCTCGAGCACCTTTTCATGGACGCGGATACTCGCCGCCCAGACTATGTGACTAGAGGACACAAGAAACGGTGGGTGTGCGAGGAGACCGTGTGGGTCGGCGACATCGGCGACACCCCGATCACAGGCAGCACCGACCTCTTCGACCTCCACGCCGGACAAACCGTCGACTGGAAATTCGTCGGCCAAAACAGCCTCAAAAAATACCGGGCCAAAGGCCCCTCCGACACCTACCGGGTCCAAGCCCACCTCTACGGGCGGGGCTGGGAACGCAGAGGCTGCAAAGTCAACGCAGTGTCCATCCTGTTCCTACCCGCCCAATCAGCGGCCTGGGGGGATCACTTCTGGTGGAGCGAGCCCTACGACGAGCAAATCGCCCTAGCAGCGTTGGAACGCGCAAACCATTTGGATAAGCAAATCCGTACCCTGCGAGCTTTCGCAGGCGAGGAAGCCGTCACCCAGTGGATCAGCGGACTCGAGCGAGCGGACGGTTGTTTTGACTGCCGTAAGTACCCGGACTATACGCCGCCCCCGCAGGTGGAAGGAGGGTTGACCTTCGACCTGTAAAAGAGACCATCCCACTCACACCAATTTTTTTACACACACCCTGTTTTTACATCAACAAGAAAGAAGAAACGATCATGACCGACACATTCACCACCCCTAACCCCTTCGCCGACATTGATTCCGCACTGCACGGTGGCAGCAAGTCATTTTTCAACCTGCACTCCGAGCCAGGGGACACCGTCACCGGCACCATCGCCAAGGTGGACGTGAAGCAGGTGACGAACTACAAGACGAAGGAACCGGAGTTCTTCCCCAGCGGGGATCCGAAGAAGCAGGTCATCCTCACCTTGCAGACCAGCCTGCGTGAGGACGCGGACGATGACGGGAAGCGCAGCGTCTACATCCCCTTGTGGGGCGGGAAGAAGGCGGCGCTCGGCGAGGCAATGCGCGCAGCCGGAATGAAGGAAGCCAGCACAGCTCTCGCCCTGGGGAACACGTTCACCGCCCGGTTCGTCGGCGAGGAACGCAAGCACGGCAAGGACGGCTCCTACACGGAAAAGATCTACGAGTACGCGATCCAGGCGGCATCTACCGCCGCGTTGAACGAGGCGATGACCCCCTCCCTGCAGGCTGCTTTGACTCCCCCGGCGCCTCAGCCCACCCAAGCACCTCAGCCCGCCGCGCAGGCTCCGCAGCAGGTGGACGTGCCTGCCCTCATCCGCGCAGGACTCGACGACCAGTCAATCGCCTCAGCAGCAGGCCTCGACGCCTCCGTCGTCGCCCAAATCCGAGCCAGCCTCTAACCCCCGTTATTTAGCCCGAGCGGAACACACCCGGGGTTCAAGTCCCCGGCGGGCACCAAACACCCCCCGCACCTCTCTCACAAAAAGGACACCCAAATGTGGCACAACATCAGCCCTGAGCAAGTAGTCAAAGGCGACTGGCTCCGCATCACCACCCCCCACTACAAGATCGAAGCCCCCGCCCAAACCAACGGCACCCCCATCCTCCTACAAACCCTCAACGGCAACCTCCACACGCCAACAAACGTCACCAAGGTCGAACGCTGGGAACCAGACGAACCGCAGGAGACCCCCATCTCGGGCACCCCCCTCTTCTAACCCCCCCCCTTCGCAAAACACACGCTTTGAGGTAACAGATCGTGACACCAACAACCGTCCTAGAAATGGCTATCGCCTGCCACCAGGTGGGCATCAGCGTCATCCCAATCCTCCCCGCCGGCACTCGTGGGGACAAACGGCCAGCCGTCGCATGGAAGCAATACCAACAACAGGCAGCCACACGCGAACAAGTAGAAACCTGGTTCGCTGAAGAAGGCGCCTACGGGCTCGCGGCCTGCTGTGGAGGCGTGTCCGACGGCCTCGTCATGATCGAACTCGAAGCCGAAGGGGCATCGAAAATCGCTGACCTCACCCAAGCGGCAGCCGACCACGACATCACCCCACTGTGGCAGCGGTTTATGAGCGGCTGGCTCGAAAAAAGCCCATCAGGCGGCTTCCACTGGTACGTGAAAGCCCCCGGCAACCCCAGCGGCAACAGGAAACTCGCCCGCACCCAAACCGAAGACGGAAAAATCCACACCCTGGCCGAGACCCGCGAAAACGGTGGCTACAGCGTCATCGCCCCCACCCCCGGGCGCTTCCACCACTCGGGACAAGCGTGGACACTCCTCGCAGGAGGCCCCCACACGATCCCCACCCTCACAGGAGAAGAACTCAACCAAGTCCTCGACCTCTTCCGCCTCCTCGACGAGCCAATCAACACGCCCACCCTCACAGGCACCACCTCTATTTC
Source organism: uncultured Actinomyces sp. (assembly GCA_938022345.1). Lineage (GTDB taxonomy): Bacteria > Actinomycetota > Actinomycetes > Actinomycetales > Actinomycetaceae > Pauljensenia. The sequence continues at coordinate 46,226 of CALIEP010000350.1, read as the reverse complement.
CCCTTCTCGCCCCTACACCAGTTCGGCTGAGGACACGAGGCCAGGGGCAGCCATCGACCAGGCGATGACGTGGGACGACATCCTCACACCCCACGGGTGGACAAAAGCCCACCAGGGCGAACGCGGGGAACAGTACTGGACGCGCCCAGGAAAACCCCGAGGCAGCGTATCAGCCTCCACCGGCTACAAGAATGACCGCGACCGCCTCTACGTCTTCTCCTCCAACACCATCTTCACCACCGACACCCCCTACACGAAGTTCGCGGCCTACGCGCTCCTCAACCACGGGGGCGACATGAAAAAAGCCGCCCTCGAGCTGAAAAACCAGGGGATCGGAGACCTTGACGGCGGCCTCTCCTTCGACCTCGCCCCCACACGCCTCACCCCACACGGCGAGGCGGCAAGCACGCTCGAACTCGCAGAAGACGCCTCCACCGTGGTGGCAGTAGCTGAGAAAGCACACCTACGCGACCTCACAGAAGACGCAAACGCCCTCCTCCTCATCGACACCCACCTTCATGACCTCCGCTACGTCACCGACAGGCAGAAGTGGGCATGGTGGACCGGCTCCACGTGGCAAACCCAACCCTCCGGCGGCGGCATCATCCGCGAACTCACCAAAGGAATCTTCCGACAACTCCCAACCGACACCGACACCCTCGCCAAATGGCGCAAACGCAGCCTCTCCAGTGCGGGCATCACCAACACCCTCACCCTGGCGGCAACCGACGCAAGGATCACCATCACACAAACCGAATTCGACAACCGCCCCACCGAACTCAACACCCCCGGCGGCATCATCAACCTCAAAACCGGGGAACTCATCCCCTCAGACCCCGTCCATCTCCACTCCAAAACCACACTCTGCACGCCCCAACCCAAACCCACCCCCATGTGGTACCGCTTCCTCACGACCACATTCAAAGGCCACGAAGACATCATCACCTACCTACAGACCCTCATCGGCTACCAAGCAACCGGCCTAGTAGGCGAACAAATCCTGCCCTTCTACTACGGGGGAGGAGCGAACGGTAAGAGCGTCCTCGCAGACGTCCTCCAAACCCTCCTCGCCGACTACGCGGGCGCAGCCCCAGCCAACTTCCTCACCAGCACCACCAGCCAGCACCCCACCGAACTCGCACGCCTCCACGGCAAACGCCTCATCTTCGCAAGCGAAGTCCCAGAAAACGCTGTCTTCGACGAAGTGAAAGTCAAACAACTCACCGGCGGGGACAGGATCGCAGCCAGGTGGATGCACAGTGACTTCTTCGAATTCACCCCCACCCACAGCCTCACCCTGCTAGGAAACCACCAGCCGAAAGTACAGGCCGGAGGCTACAGCTTCTGGCGGCGCGTGCGCCTCATTCCCTTCACCAACACCGTCCCCGAAGAAGAACGAGTCGACAACCTCGCCCAAAAGCTCGTCGACGAAGAAGGCGCTGGCATTCTCCACTGGATTATTCAGGGAGCTGTCCGCTACTTCGCCCAGGGCTTGGATACCCCGAGCGTGGTTCGTGAAGCGACCTCTGACTATGAGGCCAGCGAGGACACCCTCAAGCGTTTCGTTGAAGACAGATTGATCATCGGCGGCGGGGAATACGCCTACGTCAGATACGCAGACATGCGAGAAGCCTACGTCGAATGGTGCAAGCAGGAGGGGATTAATCCTGCGTCTCAGAACGCGTTCACTCGTGAGCTCACCACCCGATTCCAAATCGACAAGACGAAAAGTCAGGGGATGCGCACCTATACAAATGTCACCCTCACCGACGAGTCCGACGAGGGCGAAAAAGACCCATGGAGCGACCTCGGAGGAGGCCTCAAATCATGAGTTATCCACAGGCTGCTGGACCTGGACACTTTCTCTCACAAAGTGTCCACGGCGCTGGACACTTTTTAGAAACGTGGACACTTCTGGACACTTTATTTAGAAAAGTGTCCAGCCTTAAAACCGTGTTATCTCAACGAAAATGGCCACCTCTGGACACTTTGGACACTTTTTTCTAACAAATTATTTCTGAAATAAAAACATAGGAAATAAGCCAAAAAAAGGGCTTAAGAAAAAAATCCAAAAAATATAGAGACAAAGTGTCCAAAGTGTCCTGCCTCCTCAGTTATCCACAGCTGTGGAAAAAGTTATCCACAGGCCAGCCACTCTACACAGAAAGCCCCAACATGACCCACCACCAACTCAAAATCCAAGCCCTCCACTGGCAAGCACTTAACGCTGGAATCAAAACCCATGAAATCCGCCTCAATGACCGCAACTACCAAACTGGCGACACCCTCACCTTCACCACACCCGACGGCACCCCACACCCCGGCACCTGGACCATCACCCACATCCTTACCCACCACCAATTCCCACAAGGCCTCAACCCCGGCTACGCCCTCCTCAGCCTCAAAAAAACCAACTAACCACACTTAAAACAGGAACACTCCAATGACCAATCCCAGCAGCCCCTGGTTCACCCCCCAACCCTTCCCCTACCAAACCCAAGGCGCCCTCGCCGCTCTCACCGGCCATCCCATCATCGCCGACGAACCAGGCCTCGGAAAAACCATCCAAGCACTCCTCGCAATCGCCCTCACCCAACCCACCCGCACCCTCATCACCTGCCCACCCGCCCTCACCACCAACTGGACCTATGAAACCAACCGCAGCGGCATCCTCACCCACGCACTCCCACACGACAGCACCCTCACCACCATCACCCCACAAACACGAAACCCCACCCTCCCCAACACCGGAATCATCATCACCAGCGACACCCTCCTCACAGCACGCCCACAACTCGCACAAAAAATCCACGCATGGAACCCCCAAATGCTCATCGCCGACGAAGCCCACCGCTACAAAAACCCCACCACCAAACGCACCCGCACACTCCTCCACCTCGCCAAAAACACCCCCCACGTCATCGCCCTCACCGGCACCCCCATCACAAGCAGCCCCCTCGACATCCTCCCCCTCCTCCGCCTAACCAAAACCACCCACCACTTCCCCCACAACTTCACCCACACCTACTGCGAACAAAACTACTTCGGCGACTACATTCCAAACCCCAAAACCCTCCCAGACCTCTACATGCGCCTCACCGACCACGCATGGATCAGACGCACCAAAGCCGACGTCCTCAACCAACTACCAGCAAAAGCCCGACACACACACCACATCACCCTCCAGCCAAAAGAACTCGCCACAGCCTACGAAGAAGTACGCCCCCAACTCCTCACCACACAAGAAGACGACCCCCGGGGCCTCATCTCAGCTCTACGCCGCCTCACAGGGCTCGCAAAAATCCCCGAAGCCACCCGCTGGATCCTCGAACACCAAGAAGGAACCCGCCGCCCCCTCATTGCCTGGGCAATCCACACCAGCGTCCTCAACGGCCTCCAACAAGCCCTCCACCAAGCAGGCCCCAACCTGCGCACAGCCATCTACAACGGGCAAACCACCGCAGAAGAACGAGACAAAATCACCCGCGACTTCCAAAACGGACACATCGACATCCTCATCGCCCAAATCACCGCAGCAGGAGTAGGCCTCACCCTCACCAGAGCCAGCGAGGCGCTCTTCGTCGAAACCGAATGGACACCAGCAGCCGTTGTCCAGGCCGAAGACCGCATCCACCGCATCAGCCAAACCCACCCCGTCACTATCACCACCCTCCTCGCCGAAAACACTCTCGACGAACCCATTCACCGAGTCCTCCAAGAAAAAATCAAGGTCCTTGACCAGCTCACCCCCGGAAGCGACCACCACGTCACCGACCAGCACGCCAACCGGCGAGTAACAGACCTCCTCGAGGTCATCGCCGAAAGCTTCCACGCTCAACTCAAGAAAGGCCTAGATAAATGACCCGCAACCGAGCCAGTGCTAAAAAAGCCGGCACCACGTTCGAACGCCAAGTCGCCGACTACCTCGCCCAACACGTCGACGACCGGATCGACAGGCGAGCAAAAACCGGTAGTAAAGACCGAGGCGACATCGCAGGAGTACGCATCTGGGGGCAACGCCTCGTCCTCGAATGCAAAAACACCACCCGCCTCACCCTAGCCGACTGGATGAACCAAGCCGAAACCGAAAGAGGGAACGACGACGCACTAGCCGGCCTCATCATCCACAAACGCCACGGAAAAGCCAACCCCGCCGACCAGTGGGTGACCACCACCCTCAGGGAACTCACCGCCATGCTCAATGGCTACCGAGAGGAAGATGACGAATGACCGACACCCACAACACGTGCCCCATCACCGGCGAACTCCTCCCCCCAGGAGCCACCGTCAGCACGACCGCCATACGTCGCCTCACCACCAGTGTCTCCGACCTCCCCAGCCTCATGAGCGAAGTCGACTACGCCCTTGCCGGCCTCAAAAACGGCAACACCACACACACCAGCCGACTGCGCGACCCCATCAACCTCCAACTCCTCAACGACATCGACGAAATGAAAGACGCCCTCCTCATATGGGCTACGGCGCTCATAGCCCACACCCAACCCGGCCTCCGGATACCCAGTGGGTGGCGAGCCGTAAGGCAAGCCTTCACCTCTCACGCGCCCAAGGCCGCAGGGTGGATCGAGGCCCCCGCCATGGTTGACGAAGTCTGCTACGCCATACACCGACTCGAAACATTGGCTTCCCCTAAACACGAGACACGTATTTACGCTGGCAAATGCCCGGCGTGCGGGAGCGACGTCGAAGCCCGGCCAGGAGCCGAAGTAGCCGAATGCCGCGAGTGTGGGGAAGAAATCCAGGTCGAGGCCTCAAGAAACCTCATGCTGACCCACGCGCTAGACATCCCCGTCTTCGCCTCCCGGGCGCGCACCATTGTCGAGGCAATCAGCAAAGTACAAGTGAAGGAAACAACGTTCCGTTCCCATGTTCACCGGGGCAAAATAAAACCGGTTGGATATGAAGGAGGTAGGCCCTTGTATTTGCCGTCGGACCTGTTAAAACTCGTGAAGCCAATGACGTGATTTTCACGGTGCAACGGTGTATTGTGATACCAGTGGTAAAGACTGCAAGAAGCCCCCTGGGGAGTACCAAACCCCAGGGGGCTTCTCCACACCCAGGGGAGGGGGGTACCCACCGTGGCGACCTCCCGAACCGGTACCGCCAGCCACAAACACTGGCGGACTCAAATCCTTAACCGTGATCGCAACCAAGGCATCACCCACTGCCCCCTCTGCAACACCCCTCTCGACTACACCACCAGCCGACAACCCAACAGTGCAGAACCCGACCACATCATCCCCCACGCCAACGGCGGCACCAACACTCTAGAAAACGGACGCACAATCTGCAGGCGCTGCAACCAACGCCGAGGCGCACTAACCGGACGCAACACAGCTAGAAAACACGCGAAACAAACCCACTACACCACGCTAGACAACACCAAAAACTGGTAACATAGAAACATGTTCAAAGGCCTCTAAAACAGGCCTGACGAACAACCTGAAGACGATCCGCCTGGGAGAGGTAGGGGCCCATGCCCCTCCCCCTCCCAAGTCGGCGCACCCCGACGTGATAGCGAAATATCTCCCCGAATTTTTTTCCACGTGACCATATGCGAAGGCGCTGAGGGGAGGTGAATTCCCCGTTGGAGTCTGCTGGAACGATTTTTGCTGCCGCTCAGAGCGGCAATCAAGAGGCAATGCTGGTTGCGACCCGTGATCGTATTGCCGTTACGTTGGACAACCCGGATACCCCTGCTCGTGATCTTGCGTCCCTTTCCAAGCGGCTGATGGAGATTAGCCGGGAGATTGAGAAACTGCAGGCGGCTGAGGAAGAAGAACATGGGGGTGGCTTTGACTCCCGTGAAGACGTCCCGTTCGACCCCGCGACTGTCTAAGGTTGCTCGCCACGTGTGCGTCCCTAAGGGGATTGTGTCCACGGGGTGGGGCGCGGTCGAGGCAAAGATGGCAAAGCTGGGGATCAGCTTTGATGAGTGGCAGCGCGGTCTTGGTTCTCTTGCTTTGGCTAAACGTGAGGATGGGTCCTATGCGGCTTCTGTTGGTGGCGTCGTGGTCTCTATTCCTCGCCAGACCGGTAAGACCTACACGATTGGCTGGCTGATTTTTGGCTTGTGTTTGTTGTTCCCGAACACGTTGGTGATTTGGACGGCTCACCGAACTAGGACGAGTGCTGAGACGTTTGCGTCCATGCGGGCGATGAGCGAAAAACCCAAGGTCGCGCCTTTTATTCGTACCTCGCGCCAGGCTAACGGGCAAGAGGCCGTCATGTTCCGTAATGGGTCGCGTATTTTGTTTGGCGCTCGCGAGTCGGGGTTTGGCCGTGGGTTTGCCAAGGTGGATGTTTTGGTGTTGGACGAGGCGCAGATCCTGACTGAGAACGCGATGAGTGACATGGTGCCCGCCACTAACGCTGCGCCTAATGGTCTGGTGTTTTTGATGGGGACGCCTCCTCGGCCTAAGGACCCTGGTGAGGTGTTTACTTCGCGCCGTAAGGACGCTTTGCAAGGCGACGCTGACACGTTGTATGTGGAGTTTTCTGCTGATCCTGGTACTGAGCCTTCTTCGTGGAAGAAGGGTCGGTTGGATTGGAAGCAGATCAGGAGGGCGAACCCCTCTTACCCGCATCGGACGAACAAGAACGCGATTATGCGTATGCGCAAGCTGCTTGGGTCCGATGAGAACTTCAAACGCGAAGCGCTGGGCATGTGGGATCCGGAGGCTGAAAGCCTGGCGGCGATCCCGTTTGAGGCGTGGAAGAAGGCGCGCAAGACGAAGATTAAGAGCGGGCAGACGCAGTCGTTCGCGGTTCGTTTCAGCGTGGATGGGTCGCATGTGGCGCTCGCGGCTGCCTCCAAGGTCGACGATGAGACGGTGCTAGTTGATGGGGTGCGTGTTGCCTCAGCGTCGGACGGCGTGGATTGGCTGGTTGATTTCCTTGCCGATCCTGAAAGGCTGGCTCGGACCCAGCAGATTGTGATCGAAGGCAAGGGCGGGGCCGCGTACCTGGTGGATCGATTGCGGGCGGCGAAGGTCCCCGCGAAGGTTCTCATCACGCCCACGGTTGAACAGGTCATCGGCGCGCACTCAATGTTCCTCGAAGCCGTGAAAGCCGGTGGCATTGTCCACCCGGGGACAGATGAGCTTGATCGTGAGGTTTCTTGGGCGGCGTTCCGCAAGATTGGGAACGCCGGCGGGTTCGGCTGGCAAGCCCCCGAAGGGCAGACGGTCGCGCTTTTGGATGCGGCCACATACGCCCATTGGGCAGCAAAGACAAGTAAACGTAAGCCGAAGGCTACGCGCAGTAGGAAGGTGGTGGTCTTGTGATCCCCGCACCCACGTTTAAGGAATTGAGCGCAGTCGAACAAGACCAGCTCAACCGTTTGTGGAAACTCATTGCCACCAAGGCGGAAAAGAATGAGACCCTGAACGTCTATTACGACGGGCACCGCGCTTTCCGCGATCTAGGGATCTCTATCCCGCCTGAGCTGCGTAACACGCGCGCAGCCCTAGGGTGGCCGCAAAAGGCCGTCTCAGCCCTGGCACGCAAGCACGTTTTTGAGGGCTATTCACTGGCCGGGAGCCTCGATCCCTTCGAGGTAGGAGAAATCCTGTCCCGCAACGCTTTCGAGACCGAGCTCGCCCAAGCGATCACCAGCGCCTACAAACACTCTTGTGCTTTCCTCACCGTAGCCGCAGGCGACCCTAGCAGGGGCGAGCCTGAGGTCATGATCCAAGCCCGCGACGCCCTGTGGTGCAGCGCCCTGTGGGATGACCGCACACGCACGTTGCAAGCTGCGCTCGCGGTGAGCTCGTCATGGAAGAACCCGGAGGCCTTGGGGCGGCGTGAGATCGGCAGCGCGACCCTTTACCTGCGGGACTCCATCATCCAAATCGAACCCGACGATGCTCAAGCTCCGCGCCGGTGGATGATGCAGCGCCTACCCAATCCCACAGGCCGCGTCCTGGTCGAGCCCATTGTTTATGACCCGCAGTTGGGGCGGCCTTTTGGGCGCTCGCGGATCAGTCGCGAGGTCCGTTACCTAACCGATGCCGCTATCCGTACCCTGGTGCGGACGGAGACGAGCGCGGAGTTCTTCTCTTCCCCGCAGCGGTATGTTCTCGGTGCGTCTGAGGATGCGTTTAAGGACATGGATCGGTGGAGCGCGATTATCGGCCGAGTGCTTGCACTCGCCCCGGATGAGGATGGGAAGCTGCCGGAGGTTGGGCAGTTCGCGCAAATGGGCATGGATCCCCACCTGTCGATGTATCGGCAGTTGGCGCAGAATTTTTGCGCGGCAACGAACCTGCCGATGAGCGCCGTCGGCTTGTTCGCTGACAATCCGGCCTCGGCGGAAGCTATGCAGGCCGCCGAGTACGCGCTTTCTGACGAGGCCGAATACCAGTGGAGGATTTTCTCTCCAGCTTTGCGTCACCTTGTCGAGGACGTGGTGATGGTACGCGACGGCCTATCCCAGCCCCCCAGCGAGGCCTGGAAGCTGGCGATCAACTGGACTCCAGCCCGCTACGTTTCCCCACAAGCAGCATCCGACTTCATCACAAAGATTGCAAGCGTTCGTCCGGATATCGCTAATACGAGCGTCGGGCTGCGTAGGGCCGGGTTCAGTCAGGCTGAGATCGATCAAATTCAGGCTGAGAGTTCTCGAGCGGCTGCCGTAGGCGTGCTGGAAAAGCTCGCTGAAGCTCCATCTTCTGAAGGGAATACAGGCGTGGAAACAGCAGACATCACCCCCCCGGTAAATCCTGAACCACAGGTGAGCGCCGGGGAAATGAAAGCCAAATTCGAAGCCCTCGGGGTTGCTATCCGAAGCGGCGTAGACCCAGAAAACGCCGCACAACTCCTCAATCTAGGCGGAGTGAAATTCACCGGAGCAATGCCCGTCTCACTACGACTACCCGAAAAAGAAGCCACCGGACTAGAAGATAAATAAAAAAACCGAGAGGCGGGTGACATTACTCGATGGATCTGAGGGACGAAATCTCCCGCTTCTCCACTGGAGTAGACAAAGCCAGTGCGCTCGCGGTTCGGGATCTGGAGAAGTTCTGGTGGCTGCTGGACTTTGATACCCCGGCGCAGGCTCGCGAAGCTGTATTGGATTTCGTGCCCAAGTTGGTGTCTGTGTATGGGGATGTGGCTGGGGCTGCTGCTTTGCAGTGGTATGAGGAGCTACGCGCAAAGTCCTCGCGCAAGCTTCCTGAGTACACGCCGACCATTTCTCCGGGTGTTCCTGAAGAAGATGTGAGGTCTGTGGTGCGCGCTCACGCAGGAGCCTTTTGGGAGGGCGACCCTTGGGGCGCGTTGGAGGCTGTGAAGAAGGGCGTGGACACGTGGGTGAAGTATTCGGGGCGTGACACGATTGCTCGGAACGTGAAGCTGGATCCGGCTAAGCCTAGGTTTGCTCGTGTTCCGTCTGGGAAGACGTGCGCGTTTTGTTCCATGCTGGCCTCCAGGGGCTGGGTGTACCACAGTGAAGAAACTGCTGGTGCCGTGTCGAAGTTTCACGCTCATTGTGATTGCCAGATCGTGCCCTCTTGGGAGCACAAAGCTGCTCATGTGCGGGGTTTTGATCCTGATGCCGATTATGAGCGGTACCGTGCTGCTAGGGCGAAGGTTGAATCTGAGGGCGGGGATCCTAACGACATTAATCAGGTCGCTGCCCGGGCTCGTCTCATGTTCCCGTCGTATTACAAGGACGGAATCGGAGAGGGCGGTCGCAGTTCTGGGGGTGGGCGTGGGCGAACGCTAGGAGCCATAGATAAGGGTGGGCGTCGCCTGAAATTGCGTCGAGTGCGAGACGGCCGCATGGGTGATGGAACGGTTTCTCTCGCTTTGTGGGATTCGTACTGTAATCAGGTGATAGAACGCTGGAACGCTGACTCAGTGTTACGTAAGTCGGGGGCGGCGGTTCCGCCTCGTGATCCCGCGAGGCTTCCTGCTGCCTGGCGTAAACGTGAGGATATCCTCTTTAATGATCTGGCTTACAATCACGTGCTCTACGGGTACAGAAGCCCTGGGGGGCAAGAGGGCGGAGGCCATTTATCAGGTTATGGATGGGTGCGCAATCGTCCAGAATTCCCTGCGGATTGGAAGGACGAAGATGTGCTCAAAGCTATTGAGCACATGCTCCGCATGTGGGATGGTTTTTCGCTGTCTGTTCAGGGTGAATACCGTTCGGTTCCTATTAGTTTGCGCCTTTCTAAACGTGGTAGCCGTTACCGTGTATCTACTCTTTATCCGATAGAGAAAGCGGAGTAAAATCAGGGTCATGGAAGCGAAAGATCATGAGAAAGAGCAGCGTGAAGCAGAAGCTATCACGCGTAGTTTCATTGATCTTCTTTTAGCGTTGCCGACACTTCCTTCTTCGGAACGTGAGCAGCTGACCGGTTTGTATGACGTTCTGCAATATGACGGACCGGGTGTTCCTTTTAGGGAATGCGTCTATTACTTCGGTCTCTATGGTGATCGTCTACTTCCCGATGAGATTATGCAAGCGGTCTTGTCTGGCTACGAGAGTACGCGTGTCGCTTGGGAGCAATCCGGCGTTAGCGTGTATGAAGAACTCTTGGGAGAGTATGAGGATCTTCTGAAGTCTCAGGAAGCTATTCGCGCAAGGACAGCGGACTAGCCCCTCGTCTGTTCGTCGCATTTAGTTTTACCCCGCCGCCCCTGTGGGTTGCGGGGTTTTCTTATGCCCCCAAAATGCGGGGTGTTCCCCTTACGCGAGGGTTTCGCGGAAAACACCATCACTACCCCACCTGTGGGGGAAGGAGGGACACACGTGTCCGAAAGCACCAACGCGGCCGCAGAAGCCGCCAAGGAAAACACCGGCAGCGAGGACTTCACCCCGATCACCAGCCAGGCGGACCTGGATAAGATCGTGGGCGCTCGCCTGGCACGGGAAAAGCAAAAGTACGCGGACTACGAGACGCTTCGCGAGAAGGCAGCTAAGGCCGATAAGGACGCTGCTGAACTCGCCAAGGCTCGTGAGAAGATCGCGGATTACGAGGCTAAAGCTCAGCACGATACGTGGGTGCGTGAAGCGGCCTTGGAATATGAGGTGCCTGAAAACCTCCTGCGAGGAGACACCCTGGAGGACCTCAAAGCCCATGCCGCGTCCTTGCAGGCGGCGTTGAACAAGGCCGCTCCGAAGGTCCCCGTTTTGCCCGATCAGGGCAAGGCACCTGACAGTTCCCTCAGCGAGCTACAAAAGGCAGCTCGCCAGCTGTTTAACCGCGACTAACCGGTCGCGGTTTTCTTATACCCCCCCTTGATGAAAGGAGCCAATCGTGGCTATTTTCAATTCCACCAACGCGCAGGTGCTCATGCCCCGCGAGATCGCTGACGGAATGGTGAAGAAGACCCAGTCTCTTTCCACCGTCGCCAAGCTCTCCGGTTCTGAGCCAATGCGTTTCGGCAAGACCGACATCCTCGTCTTCGACGACTTGCCCAAGGCGCAGTTCGTCGAAGAAGGAACCGATAAGGCTTCCACCACCGGAGGCTTCCGCTCGGTCACCGCGATCCCTCACAAGGCTCAGGTGACGATGCGGTTCAACCAGGAGGTTGTGTGGGCTGATGAGGATTACCAGCTGGAAATCCTCAACACCCTTGCTGAGGCTGGTCAGAATGCGCTTTCTCGCGCCCTTGACTTGGGCATCTATCACCGCATTAACCCGTTGACCGGTACCGCGATCACCTCGTGGAACAACTACATTTCCGCGACCACGCTCGCCGTGGAAATGACGGGAAAGACCGCTGATCCTGATGTTGCGTTCCGCGCTGCCGTCGGTAAGGTCATCGAGTCTCCGATGGGCGTGCAGGTCACCGGCGCTGCTTTCGACCCGAAGTTCGGGTGGGCGCTGTCTGACCTGAAGGCCAAGGACGGGGCCGGAGAGACTTCCCAGCTTCGCTACCCGAACCTTGGTTTTGGCACCGACATCGAAAACTTCATGGGTATTCCCGTGGCCATGGGCAACACCGTTTCCGGTATGCCCGAGGCTGCCGACACGAAGATCCGTGCGATTGTCGGTGACTTCCAAAACGGAATTCGCTGGGGCGTTCAGCGCGAGCTTCCCGTTGAACTCATCCAATTCGGCGACCCGGATGGCCAGGGTGATCTGAAGCGTAAGAACCAGGTGGCTCTGCGCCTGGAAATCGTCTACGGATGGTACGCATTCGTGGACCGCTTCGCCGTGGTCAAGGAAAAGACCGCCTGACCACTCCCCGTAGCGGAGTCATAGGGGGCTTACCCAGTAGACCTTCTAACCTCATGGTTGAGGAAAGCAGGGTAAGCCCCCGTCCAGGCACAAGCAAGGAGGGAGGAAAATAGGTGAGTCCGATACCTACACCCTGGGCGACATACCGGGATCTAGAACAGCGCTGGCGAGGGTTAACAGCCGTCGAGCAAGAACGCGCCACCGTCCTCATTGAGGACGCTCAAAGCCTCATTAAAGACGAGTGCGCACAGTGGGAACAAGCCAGTGCCGAAACTCTGCGGCGCGTGGTGTGCTCAATCGTCAAACGCGCCATGAACTCCCCTCTGGGGGACGACGCCCTCGCAGGAGCCTCCAGCACCAGCATGACCGCAGGACCCTTCACCCAGCAAGTGTCCTTCTCAAACCCCAGCGGAGACCTCTACTTGACCAAGGCGGAAAAGCGCAGCGTGAATGGCCGACGAGGCGCGGCCTTTGAGATCAACCTCCTCAAAGGAGAAGCCGATGCTTAAAGGAAACCGAATCGAAATCCACAGCCCCATCGAAACAGGCACGGACACCTTCAACATTCCCACCACAAAATGGGGGTTAGAAGCTGTCCTAGGTGACGTGCTCGCGGCCCCTGCTTCAACGCAGGACGTGGAAGGCACGATCCGTCCGAACGGGGATGAGATCATCATGGATTTCTACATCCCAAAGACCTACACAGCCTCGCTTCGAGGTCGACAAATCCACTATCAAGGCGGCATCTACGAGGTAATCGGCGACCCACAGCCCTACCCCGAAGAGAACACCCCAACCAGGTGGAACCGCGTGGTCCACGCGCGAAAGATCGAGGGGTGAACACCTCATCATGTCCGACATAAAAATCGAACTAGATTTCGCCGCCATGGCAGCCCTCACCAAACCACTGGTCGAACAGTCCGTAGAGAAGATCGCCTCCGCCGCCGGAACCGGCTTCGTAGGGGACGTGCGAATCGGAAAGAAAGGGCGTCCCGTCGGGGTTGTCCGAGCTGACTCGTATCAAGCCAGGCGTCGCAATGCGAAGGAAAACACCCTGCTGAAGAGTATGGGAGCGGGCAGTGTCTGAAGCTTTTCTCATACGCGCGCTCGCGGACTGTGCGGAGTTGGTGGGGGTCGGAGTTTACGGGAGTATCCCGGGAACGCGCCCAGAACGGTTTGTGACGGTTGAGCGTACCGGCGGACAGGTGACTGGGCTGGTGGACTACCCATCGTTTGCGGTGCAGTGTTGGGGTGAGAGTCGGGCTGAGGCTGCGGCTTTGGCCTCGCGTGCAACGCAAGCGTTGCAGTCTCTTGTCTCTTACCCGCAGGTAGCGTCCATCAGTGTGGATGCTCTCTACAATTTCCCGGATCCTGATTCTCGCCAGGCTCGCTATCAGTTGACGGTGAGCGCGGTCATCATGCTCTAAAAATTAGAGCTTCTTCTTTGTCCCCACCCCGTGATTGCGGGTGTGGGGCTTTTCCATACCCACCCCTTTTTGGAAGGAGCCACAAAAATGGCTGACAAGAACACTTCTTTGGTTTCCGCTGCGAAGCCCACAGCAACCGGCGTTGTCCGTATTGCCCCGATTGGAACTGCTCTGCCGACAGATGCGAAAACTCCGCTCGACGCAGCGTTCGCAAAGACCGGCTACATCGGCGAAGACGGCGTGGAAAACGCGCCTGAACGTGAAACCAGTGAACAGAAGGCATTCGGTGGCGACACCGTAATGATCCTGAACACAGGCTACAAGGAGACTTTCAAGTGGAAGTTCCTTCAGAGCCTGGACGTGGACGTGCTCAAGGCCGTGTACGGAGCTGAAAACGTCACGGAAAAGGCCGGTGTCATCTCGATTCTGCACAATGGCAAGGATCTTCCTCGCGCCGTGTTCGTGCTCGAGATTGTCCTCAGTGGCGGAAAGATCAAGCGCCTAGTCATCCCCGAGGGGCAGATCACCGAACTGTCTGCCGTGTCCTACAAGGATGGTGAGGTCACCGGCTATGAGGTGACGATGACGACCTATCCGGATGCGGCTGGGAACAACGTGTACGAATACATTTCGTCTGCGAAGTAACCCACACAGGGGGCGGGGCTGACACCACGGACAGCCTCGCCCCTACCAATCCTCCCCTTTAATTCCCTTCCCCCCTTTTGAGGAGACTTTCCATGTCTGAATCTATGTCCCGCGCAGAGCTGGAAGCACAGTTCGCAGCACTTGACGCTCAGCTCGCAGCATTTGAAGCCACCAACGCCCAGGTAAATGCCGCCCCTGTTTCTGAGGTGCGTAGCGTCGAAATCCAGGGGATCCCACTCACCCTCGATCCCAATGTGTTTGATGACTTCGAATTGCTCGATACCTTTAACGAAATTCAGGAGGGGAACGCGCTGAAGACTCCGGCGATGCTCCGGAAGGTCCTGGGAGATCAGTACAAGCCGGTGCTGGAGCATTTGCGTGATCCCGCTTCTGGTCGCGTGCCTGCATCCAAGGTCGCGCCTTTCATGCAGGAACTGATGGAAGCTTTGGCCCCAAAATCCTGACTTTCGTCCGGCTACTCAGAGAGTATCCGTGTGAGCTGGAATTCGATTTGCGCCGCTACCTGCACGTGACGGACATGCGGGCCCACCCTGCTAGGAAGGTAGCCGACTGGGCGTTGGTGATCCTCGCGCAGCCCGAATCGGCTTTACATCGCGCGGCGAATCCTGACTGGCGGTGGGGTCTTGCGGAGTTCCTTTCGGCTGAGGCTGTGGATACGCTCAGGCTTCTTTTGTGGGCGAAGACAAAGGATGCGGAAAAAGGCGCGAACAGGCCGCATCCTTTGCCTCGCCCAGGCGTGGCTGTCCCTCAGGGAGAGCGCGTAGGTGAGGCCATGGACGTTGATGAGCTTGACGCTTTCCTTGCACGCGAACGCGAATAACCATGTTGAGAACTTGATAGAACGGAGGCCCTGCTGTGGCTGGTGGAACTGAGCTGGGGAAAGCCTGGATCCAGGTTGTGCCCTCATTTAAGGGCGTGAAAAAGTCCATTGGTGATGAGCTTGCCGGTGTTGGACGCGATGCTGGTAGCGAAGTCGGTTCGCGATTCAAAGGCGGGCTGATGCAGGCTGCGGCCATTGGCGGCACCATTGCCGCAGTCGTTGGGTTTGGTGACCTCGCCAAAGAAGCTTTCGCAGCCTCGGACGCGACGGATAAGTTCCGCTCCACCTTAAAGTTCGCGGGGATCACCGGGCAAGAACAGATCGATAGCCTGGTTAAAGGCGCGCGAAAGTACGCCGACGAAACCATCTATGACCTGACGGATATTCAGTCGATCACCTCCAAACTTGCTGCTAACGGCGTGCAGAACTTCGACAAGATGGCTGAGGCTGCGGGTAACCTCACGGCGGCAGCTGGCGCGGGAGCTAATGAATTCTCTGCTTTCGGTAACGCTCTCGTGCAGGTTAATGCCGCCGGTCGCCTTCAGGCTCAGGACTGGATGCAGATCACGAACGCAATCCCTGGTGCGTCTGGTCGCCTCCAGGAAGCGATGCGTAAAAACGGTGCATTCGTCGGGGACTTCAAAGACGCGATGGCCAAGGGGCAAATCACCGCCGAAGAATTCAACCAAGCCCTCTTAGAGCTCGGTTTTGAAGATGTGGCTGTTGAGGCCGCGAAGTCCACGAAAACTCTTGAGGGCGCGTGGGGGAACTTCCAGGCTGAAATTCTTGGCGGCGCAATGGATATTGCGAACGCGATCAAACCGTATGTAACCGGGGCAATCAACTGGGTGACCGATAGCCTGCATGGGTTTTTCGGGTGGGTCAAAAACGCAGTTGAAGGCCTGCGGGGAATTTTCGTCGATCACGACTTCAACGAGGCTTTCGCTCAGGCATTCAACATCTCAGAGTCCAGTGTCATCGTCGATTTCCTGTTCACCGTCCGCGACGCCATCGTGGACCTGTGGACGATCATCTCCGGCGGTGACACTTCGAAGCTGCGTGAACTTTCCCTGCACCCGGGATTGGTGTCCGCGATCCAGGGTGCGCGCGATGCTTTCTGGGACCTCGTGGCAACCGTGCGACCCTACGTTGAGAGCTTCTTCGACTACATCGCGGACACCGGAGAGTCCCCGCTGGAACCGTTCAAGACCCTAGCCGCTGTCGCAGGGCAAGGCTTGGCAACAGCATTCCAGCAGCTGTTCACCGTCACTAAGTACTTGGCTTCGGCTTTGGGAGAGACGGTGGGGTGGCTGCGTCAAAACTGGGACTGGATTAGCGCCATCGTGGTAGGGGTAGCCGGAGCTTACGGCGCATATCAGCTGTGGACGGGAGCAATTAAGGCGTGGGGGTTTGCCGTGCAGGCCTGGCAGGCTATCGTCAAAGTTGGCACCGCGATCCAGGCGGCGTTCAACGCAGTCATGGCCGCTAACCCCATCATGCTGGTTGTTATGGCTATCGCAGCTCTTGTCGCCGGTCTAACCTACTTTTTCACTCAGACGGAAACAGGCCGACAGATCTGGGAGTCCTTCACCCAGTTCCTCAGCGACACCTGGCAGGCAATCACCGAAGCATGGACGGCATTCTCCGACGCTTTTGCCGCCGCCTGGAACGGCTTCTGGGACGGCGTGAAAGCTGTCTTCACAGCCATATGGGACGGCCTCACCTGGTTCTTCCAAGCCCAATTCGAGGTATGGAATACTGTCCTCACGTTCTTCACCGGGGTCTTCACAGCCCTCTGGGAGGGGCTGTGGGGATGGATCGGCCCCTACGTCACCGCCGTGTGGGACACCCTGACAGCCGGATGGCAAGCCCTGTGGGACACGATCAGCGCCGCGTGGACAGCGTTTTCAAGCTGGCTGACCGGAATATGGCAGGCAGTGTGGGGTGGTATCAGCAGCTTCTTCACCACCATCTGGGATGCGATCAGCTCCTGCGTTTCAAGCGTGCTCGCTGCCGTATCTGCGGTGATTTCGGGGACCTTGGCGACCATCAGTGGAGTGTGGAACAGCGTGTGGAGCGCCGTCTCCGGTTTCTTCTCCCAAATCTGGGACTCCATGCGTGGAAGCGTCCAAGCCGGCATCGACGCGGTCTACAACACGGTGACATCGATCCGCGACAAAATCACCGGTTTTTTCTCTGGCGCAGGATCCTGGCTGTACAACTCTGGTAAAGCGATCCTTCAGGGCCTGAAGGACGGCATCATGTCCGCGATCTCCTGGATCACAGATGCTTTCGACACAGTCATGTCCAAAGCACGCGAATACCTGCCCTTCTCGCCCGCGAAGCGCGGCCCCTTCTCCGGCAAGGGATGGACCCTGTATTCAGGCCGCTCCATCGTCGAAGGCCTGGCGCAGGGTGTGAATGAGAAGAGCGGCTTGTTCGTCGATGCTCTGGCAGGAACCATGGACGCCGGGAACAGCACGCTCACTGGCTTTAAGACCGGCTCATACGCGTACCGAGCTGGTTCCCTCGGCGGCCCGGGCTTTTATGGGAACACTGCCCGCGAACTCGTCGTCCGTGATGTTAATGACCAATTGGTGGGGCGTATGCGTGTGGAGGCTGCTGGCGAGGTAGGCGGGGCGCTTGCTCCGGTGTCGCGCTCGCATCTTCGTGAGCTCGCAGGAATCTAACAAGGAAAATAGGAGTGGGTTATGGCTTGGTGGAGTGGCTCGTCCGGCTACCTGATGGTGGGCCTAGACATTTACCAGCATGGGGATCCTAACTCTGGGAGTGTCCAGCTGGAGGTTGTCTACCGTGTGAAGTCTGACGGTTACGGTCATAATTTCAGCTCGACTCTGCATCGGTGGGGGCGTGTTAGTGGGGATGTGGGCTTCCATTTCTCCTCCCCGCGTGGAGGTTATGCCGAGGCTGAGGTGAGCCGTGAGACCATCACGGTTAACACGGAGTATGGGCGCAGTCAGGATTTAGAGTTCTCCGCGTCCATTGGCCCGATCTGGAACGGCGGCAACCCGAGTATCACCCAGCGGTGGACGGTCCCGGCCAGGGCATATGGCGCGCCGGCTACGCCGTCGAATTTCCAGGCACGCTACCTGTCCGAAGGACGCGTGGAGTGCACCTGGAACCTGAACGTCACGGGTGATCATCCGGTGGACATGCTGGACATTTGGCGCTGGTCATACACCAGCGGCGAATACAGGCTGGCCGCGCAGTTGCCGGCCTCGGCCCGCTCGTGGACCGACACGAACGTCCCCTCGGATGATTTCTACCGGTGGCGTATCCACGCCTGGCGTAGGGACGGGTCGGAGTCAGCGAAGATCGAGAACTCTTCTCCGTCCCCGCAGTCCATGGCTCCCGGGGATATTGCGATGACGCCGGGCGCGCCCGTGAACGTGCGTGCAGTCAAGCAGGCCAGCGGCGCGATCAACGTGTCTTGGGAGCGTGGAGCACGCTACCCGGATCGCGGGTGGGGAGCTGAAGTCTACGACAACGGTGCGAAGGTCGCCGACGTTGCGGGTGATGCTCGCGCGTGGACTCATGCCTCGCCAAACGCTGCAGTCTCACATGTCTACCAAGTGAGGCAGAAAGGCCCCGGCGGCCTCCTTTCACCCCTGTCGGAGCGGTCGAACACTGTCCAGCTGTTGACAAACCCCGGCACTCCCGGGAGTTTGTCGCCTGCTGGCAGTCCGCGCACCCCTGGGAGCGTGGAACTGTCGTGGTCGCACACGAGCATTGATACGACGCTGCAGACGCGTGCGGATGTTCGCTGGCGTAAACGCGGGTCCGCGAACTGGGGTGAGGCGACCGTCAGCGGGGACCGCCACACATACTCCCCCGTCTTCAACGAGGTCGGGGAGTACGAGTGGCAGGTACGCACCTGGGGCGCATACAAGACCGGGCAGGAAGCCGGGGCCTCCCCCTGGTCTCCTGTCACGGGCTTCAAGGTCGCTCACGCACCAATTGTCTCTTTGGCTGAGCCTGCCGGCGGGAGCGTTGTCCACTCGAGTTCCACGCGTATCCGCTGGTCGTACTCGCAGGCCGAAGGCAGCAGCCAGCGCAGCGCCGCAATCCAGGTCATCGAAGAGGCCACCGGCCAGGCAATCGCCTCCACCCTCCTAGAAGGCGCGGCCTCATCGTGGGAGCCTGGCGTGCGCTTGGAAGACCGGCGCGCCTACCTCGTGCGCCTGTCTGCGACTTCTGGGGATGGACTTTCATCTGCCGAGGCAACCTCCCGTTTCACCGTCTCCTACCTGCCGCCCGCAGCACCCCAGGTTCTCGTGCGCTGGGACGACACAGTCGGAGCCGCCTCCATCGGGATCACCAACCCCACCGGGGTAGCAAACACGGTCCCCGCTGTCTCGAACAGCATCGAGCGCAGCATTGACGATGGGAAGACCTGGGAGAAGATCGCAGACCGCCTGCCGGTAAACACCACGCTGCAAGACCCCGAAGCACTCTCGAACGGAAAGACAATCTACCGTGTGAGCGCGACATCGGCCACGCCCTCAACCGCTACCACATCGGTGGCGCTCGAAGCTGACTCCCAGGCCCTGTGGGTTAGCGGCTGCCCCGGCTTTGCTCTCACTGTACCCCTGCGCTACGACCCCACCACCAGCATCAAACCCTCGCTTTTAACGCGGAAGGTGCATTACTTCGCTGGACGCGCCCGGGGCGTGGAAGTAACCGGAAGCCACCAGGTTCGCACCATCACCCTTGGTGCTTCCCTGCATGACAGGGACTACCGCCTCGTCCAGGCTTTGGAAGCGCTCGCGGTAGCACCCGCACCGTTCCTGTATCGCGATCCTCTCGGTAGGCGGATCTACTGCTCAATGTCATCAATGTCAGCCCCACGTGAGGTGGGAGGCATGTGGAAGGTCAGCGTGGAGTTGGAGGAGGTGGAGAAATGACCACCCCCTCCAACTCTTCTTTCACCTCACACCGCCAGGTTTCCATCGAGGTGATGCTCCTTGACCGCGCAGAGCAGGAAAAAGGGCTGCTGCGTGGCGTGGTGGGCGGGGAAGTCACCCTCTCGGCCTCAACCCGCCTCAAAGCCTCCGGCAGCCTCGAACTCCTCGACCTAGGCCAAGAGATCAACTGGGCGAGTGACAGGGTGCGGATCACCTACAAGATCGCAGGCGGGGCTTCTTGGCCGCTAGGCGTCTTCCTCCTGGCTGCTCCTACCAAGGCCTATACGGATGGGGGAGCCTCGTGGAAGGTTGAGCTTCTCTCCAAGCTCACTCTCTTGGACGAGGACTGCGTGGAATCTCCCACACAGCTGGGAACTTTATCCCCCGCGCTCTCCTTCTTATCCTTCGCTCTCCTCGATGTCGGCAAAGCCGACATCACCGACTCACCCTCGCGCCTCGCCTCAACAATGACCTGGGACGCCGGAACCCCTCGTCTCACGATCTTTAACGACATACTCGAAGCAATCGGCTATTGGAGTATTGGGGTCGGCGGATCTGGGGCTTTCCAAATCCACCCCTACGTTCCACCCGCCCAACGCGCCCTGTCCTGGCATTTCAAAGAAGGCGAGACATCAATTCACCTGCCCGAGTGGAGCAGGGAACAAGACCTCGCGGGCATCCCGAACAAGGTCGTACTTGTCTCCCAAGGCGGGGCTGACAAGCCCGCCTTGGTCGGCATAGCACGGAACATGAGCCCATCCTCTCCGGCCTCATACCCCACCCGGGGCCGGTGGATCACCCGCACAGAAACTGGTGTAGAAGCCTCCACCCAGGAAGTCATTACGCAAATGGCCGAAAAGAAACTCCTCGAAGCTCAGACGGCTATTGCCAAGATCGAGATCGAGCACCTGCCCGTCCCGATCTCAACAAACGACCTCGTGGAATTTGCCAGCCAAGGCGTGCAAACACGGGCCACCGTCCAGTCCATCAAGTACACGCTCAGCCCCGAGGCTCTATGTCGGACAACCCTGAGGGAGGTGCAACAATGAGCATCCTGGAAGAGCTCGCTCACCGCATCGCCACCCTCAGCGAAAAAGTGGCCCTGGCCCCAACCCTGCAATGGGCCACCATCACCAACACCGACCCCCTGCAAATTCGCCTCGACGGCTCAGATACCCACCTTGTCGGAGTTGACTGCATCGGCACTCCGCCGCAAAGAGGTCAGCGAGTCCTTGCGATCCTGTGGAACCGCCGTGTCACCATCATCACCGGCAACGCCGGCGGCGGCGGGTCACCAGGCCCCAAAGGCGACCCCGGCGAACGAGGCCCCCAAGGACCACAAGGTCAACAAGGACCCGCTGGAACACCAGGCGCTCGCGGACTTCAAGGGGAGCGCGGTCCACAGGGCATTCAAGGCCCCGCCGGACCGCAGGGCCCTAAAGGGGAACGGGGCCAGCAGGGCGAGCGAGGACCCCAAGGCCCGCAAGGCTCACAGGGCCTCCAGGGACCGCCCGGCCCAGCCGGAGCAGGTGGCGGGGTTCCAACAGGAACAATCGTCCCATTCGCGGGCTCTAGCGCCCCCACGGGCTGGCTTTTATGCGACGGCGGCCAGTATTCCACCTCCTCGTATTCGACCCTGTACACAGTCATCGGAACCACCTACGGCGGAGGGAACGGCTCCTTCAAGGTCCCTGACCTGCGCGGCAGGATGCTTGTCGGCAAAAACTACGGGACATTCAGTGCCCTAGGCCGCACCGGCGGCGAGGAAAACCACGTGCTCACAAACGCCGAAATGGCCCCGGACGTGTACATGGACGTCTCGGGATCCAAGAGCACGGAACTGGTGAATATCGGTGGCGGTAACCGGTGGGCCAACACTGGGCGCGTCAATGGCGCGCAAGCGGGCCGCGCGCACAACAACATGCCCCCCTACCTTGTTTTGAACTACATCATCAAGACCTAAGGAGAACCCTATGAACGGCATTGATCTACGCAAGCTCACGGAAGAGGAGTTCACGCAGCTCACCCAGGATGTCGCCGCCGAATCCGAGCGTCGCCACATCTTGGCGACCACGCAGGCCCAGGTCGTTGACCTGCTCTCAAAGTACCTGGAGGCGGGCGGGGATCCCGCAGCCTTGAGTGATACGCCCCCCGCGTCCTGACCTATGTGCTAACCCACGGTCAGCGGACCAAACGCTTAGGCCCTCACACAACACGGTGTGGGGGCTTTCCCATACCCAAAAAAGGAGGAGAAAACGATGACACCCGATGTTGAGGAACTGGTGGCTTCCATGCCGCCGGCCGATAACACGCCCACAGACGTTCACGAACTGGAGGAAATCACCTATGAGTACAGCGACTGATGTGCTACGGATCGCCGCAGCCGAAATCGGATATTCCCGCTGGGATGACACCGAAGCTGGCACCAAGTACGGGCGTGATTACGCTGCCCGCCACGGCGCCTACTACGGGACATCTGGCGTTCCCTATTGCGCGATGTTCGTCACCTGGGTTCTGCGCGAAGCCGGCATGGAGCCGGTAGGCGGGGATTTTGCCTACGTCCCCTACGGGATTAACGCGGCATCCAAGGCCGGTCGCCTCGTACCTAAGCATCAGGCGATCCCCGGGGATTACCTGTGCTTCGATTGGGACGGCGACGGCATCGCGGACCACGTGGGCTTCGTTGAAGCCAACCGTGGTAGCTGGGTCCAGACAATCGAAGGCAACACTTCTTCGGGTGTGGCAGGGTCGCAGTCCAACGGGGGCGGCGTGTACCGCCGCGCCCGATCCTGGGACGACGTGTGTGCGGTAATCCGCCCCGAATACGAACACGCCCAGGCCCCGGCAGGCGGGGTGTTGGACGCGGACGGCTACTGGGGGGAAGCGACCACACGCCGCCTACAGGAAGTCCTTGCAACTCCCATCGACGGCATCATCTCCGACCAAGACGAAGAATGGCAGGAGGCGAACCCCGCGCTCACCTCCGGCTGGGAATGGACACCCACCCCCACCGAGGGGTCTGCCGTGGTTGAGGAACTGCAGCGACGCCTGGGTGTGGATGTGGACGGCCTCATGGGGCCGGATACCATTAACGCCCTCGAAACCCACCTGGGGTTCGAAGCGGACGGGCACCTTGACGCGCCTTCACCGACTGTCGCAGCGCTCCAGCAATGCCTGAATCGAGGTGAATTCTGATGGATGCCTACACGCCTATTTCTTTCTGGAAGGGCGCGCCTTAGCGAACTCTTAAGCGACAACATCAACGCGGGCGGAAACACCAACCAGCTTTTCGCACCAGAACCACAAGAACCGCACCCACAACCACTAAGCTAACTCATTTTTAACAGCTAACCACCCCGCAGCATTTTCGCTGCGGGTTTTCGTAAAAGGAGTGGAAAATGACATTTCGAGTTATTGCTGGCGCGCCAATGGCCGCGCATTACACCGAGGGTAGAGAACTCGCGATTGACAGTATTGTTGTTCACCATTGGGGGGCGCCAGAACAGTACGCAGGAGTTAATGATTTAAGCGCGATGTATAGTGTCGCGAATATGTTCGCAGGCGGCGGCCGGCGCACGTCAGCGCACTATATTCTTGCGGCAGGTATGGTGATGCCAATCGTCCGCGACAGTGACACCGCATGGCACGCGGGCGACTGGAAAATGAATTCGCGTTCTATTGGGATCGAGTGTCACCCTCGGGCAAGCGACGACGACCTGCGAACCTTGGTCGAGCTGATTGACAAGCTACGACAGTATTACGGCAAGCTCAAGGTTTACGCGCATAACGACATCATTGCGACCGCGTGTCCTGGGCGCTACGGCAGGCATATGCGGGCTTTGCAGCTGGCCGGACAAGGCAATCCTCATGAGGGCGGACATGCCGGGAGTGCGAGACTTGATGTTGACGGCTATTGGGGGAGCGCTACAACTCTTGCGCTTCAACGGGTCCTTGGGACACCTCAAGATGGCGTGGTTTCCAGCCAGGATGTCTATTGGAAGGGCTCAAACCCGGGGCTTGTTTCTGGTTGGGAGTGGGTTGCTTCCACTAGCGCGGTCGGTTCCTCGATTATTGCCGCGATGCAGCGCCGTCTTGGTGTTAAGGCTGATGGTCTTGTCGGTCCGGGAACTTTCCGCGCGCTGCAAAGTTATCTTGGGACCCCCGTGGACGGGGTGGTAGGTGAAAGGTCGGCGATGGTTATGGCCTTGCAGCAGCGCCTCAACGAAGGCCGCTTCTGAAAGTCTTTAGTTTCCTGCCGCTCTAGGCTAGCCTTGTAGCATTTCCCGCTGCGGTTCGGAGGTTGGGGTGAAGAAGAAACTGTTCGCGTGTGTGCTTGTCCTCGTGTTGGGGGCCTTGTTTGTCGCGTGGCGCTATGGTTTTTTGTTTCCCACGCAGCGCGCATGCCAGGAGGTCGGCAGCGCCTACGAAAAATATGCGGCTGTCGTTTACCGCTCCCCGGCTTCTGGCCTGCCGAGCGAGGCGTATACGCGGGAATTGGAAGAGGCGCGCAATGAGCTGGGCCAGGAGGCATCGTGGGCGCTTCGGCTGGATGTATCGCACGAGGCCAAAGATGCTTTGAACGATGTCCTCTCCGTGGTTGGCGCAGCGGAAAAATCAGACCGCGTTGAGGGCGCGGTTGCGCGCCTAGCGCAAACCTGCCGAGGGGCTGGCTATCCCATCCGTATGCCTGCCCCCCCGCAAACATAACGAATATTATACGCGAGCCCGACCCGTCTGCCGCTCCCTGGCAGGCGGGTTTTACGTGCCCAAAAATGAAAGGAAAATCTGATGCTTGGTTTAAATTTTGATCCGCTTGTTACGTGCGGCCTGGTGGGCTTCGCCTGGCCTCTCATCCAGGCGGCCCTGGATAAGCCCTACTGGACTTCTGCCCGCCGCCGTGTCTTGGCTCTCACGGCGGGTCTGGTGTTGTCTTTTGTCGTGTGGTGGGCTGGGGCCTACCCCCTCTCCTGGCAGCTGGTGGCCACCCAGGCCTCGGTCATCATCGCCGCAGCAGCAACAGCATTCACGGCGCTCAAGTCCTTAGGCATGATCGACTGGGTAGGACGCGCCACGCCGGGCGGAGAACCCTACGAGGCCAAGCACAGGGAGGAGACGGTGTGAGTCCCCTGCATCCGATCACGGACGCTCTGTCCACGCCGGAGGTCGCGTCGGTCATCGTCGCCGTGGTCCTCGGCGCGGTCGGCACGCTAGGCGCGTACCTGCGTCTCGTGCAGAAGAAATTGGCCGTGCAGCTGGAGGCCTTGACCGCCCACAGCAAGGAGATTAAGGCCGCCGCTCAGGCAGCTGAGCGCGATAGTGCCGCGATCAAGACCCAGACGAACAATGACCATTCCTCGAACCTGCGCGCAGACTTGGATGAGACCCGCGCGAAAGTCGATCAGATTTCGGAGCTCGCTACCAGCACCAACGGAATTGTGCGCCAGCTAGGCAGCGAGATCGCAGGGATACGCAATGATCTGACAGCGATGCGGGATCGACAGTCTAACGAAGAACGCGCCCACACCGTCCTCGTGGAAAGCTCAAAAACCGACCATGAGCGCATCTGGAAAGCGATAGACAAACTCAAAGACCAGGCATAGCCCCTGGTCTACACAAAGCAGCCCCACCTAGGTAACGCACCTGGGTGGGGCTGCTTTTTTATCCGAAAGCCGCGCCAAGAACCGCAGCGTTAGCCCTATCACGTTCCAAAGTCGCGTGCTGATACCGCACCGCAACCTCGGGATGTTTGTGACGGCCTCGGGCCATAATCTCCGAGAGCGTCGCCCCGGCCTGGGCGTAGAGCGTCAAGCCTGTATGCCTCAAATCATGGAAGCGGAAGCTGGGCATACCGGCCTTCACACGGGCCGCGCGCCACTCTTCGTCAAACCGCGTCTGAGACATCGGGCGATCCGGATTGTGCACCGACGGGAAGAGCGGAGAGGTCTTTTTACCGCCCACCCAGCGCTCCAGGTGGGCGCGCACCTGGGAGGCCAGCTCTTCAGGAATAGCCAGCACACCCTCACTGCCAGCCTTCGGAGCGGAGAACGAGGCCCCACCGCCATACGCTTTAGAGTTCCATTGCCGGCGTACATGGAGGACCGCGAACCCAGGGCTGTCGAGGTCCTCGAAATCACCTCGCTGCAGACCGAGAACCTCGCCCAAGCGCAGGGACATGATGGCCGCGAGGTAGGCGGCAAGGGAGAGCCTTTCAGGGAGTGCTTCGGCTAGTGCGCGCACCTGGTCAGGAGTAGCCACTTTAGAAGAGTCCAGGCCTCGGGCGACCTGTGGTTTAGGCACATGCAGCCTGAAAGGCACCGCGTTCAAGCCGCCCACGCCCTGATCCACGGCTGCTAGATATAAGGAGCGGAGAACACGCGAAACGTTGGTGCGCACCGCGGGAGTTTTCCTGGAGCGGAGCAGCCGGTCCGCGTCGTCCTGGGTGACCTCTCCGAGCTTCTTCTTTCCCAGGGTCGGGAGGATATGCCGGGAGAGCGTGGAGCGGTAGGTCCTCAAGGTACCGTCACTCCGGCCTGTCTCTACGAGCTGGTCGAGCCACTGCTCAGACCAGGACGAGACAGTCACTTCCTTTTCTTCGAGTGACTTCGCCGCGGCCAGCACAGCGGCCTCTCGCGCCTTCGCGGCCTGCCTTTCGAGCTTCGCGTCTTCAGGGGACACGTACGCTCCGCGAACCACGTCCGCCTTCGCGATGGCGAGAGCGGCTTTGGCATCAGTAAGGTTGGCATAGTCGCCGACTAGGTGGCGCTTACCGTCTACAGTGATACGGACGCGGTACAGTCCTCGGTGGATGACAATACCCCTAGGAAGCGCGGCGGGCATAGCTAGTCCCTTCACTTCAAGTGCCCTCTTTTAGGGGCGCTTATCTGGTACCGCTATGGTACCGTTTTGGTACCGTTTTTGCACCCTTTTATGCCCGCTAATGTCCTCTTATGTCCTATACCGTTTTGGTCTAGATCCTTGGAATACCAACGAAAAACATTGTTTTTCCAACGATCCCAAAACGGTACCAGTGGAGATGGGGGGAATCGAACCCCCGTCCAACAGCCGACCCCGAGGTCTTCTCCGAGCGCAGTCTGCGAGTTATTTCTCAGCCCCTGGCATCATGCAGACCTGCTACCAGATAGGCTCAGTTGATTGAGTGTCGGAGCCGTCCTACCAACACGAACGGCACCCAGTGGCTTCCTAGACGACGCCAGACACCGGACCGGAAGCACCTTCCGGGCTGACGGACTAAAGGTTCACGCGGCAATCAGGCGGCGAGAACGTAGTCGGTGCGATTCTGTTCGGCACCTATTGGTTTGCACACATCGTTAACGAGTAGAGCATGCCTCCTCGGCTCGCTTCCCCTCGATCGACGACCGCTGTCGAAACCGATCATCCCCTATTGAGTTCTTCACTCACCGGCGCCCTGCCACCACAGCAGCACAAACACCGGACTTGAAATCATACGTCCCCGCTGCTGAGCTGGCAAGAGATTCCCGAGGCCTCGCCCCACTCCCCCGCCCCGCACGCAGGTAGCGGCAGCTCCTTGGCCTCCGAGGAAGAAAAATCCCGGGAGGCTCTACATAAGCTTTGTGGACTCCAACTTCTTAACCAAGAGTCGATTGTTCTTGATGAGGAACGGACGAAGCCCCAATCCCAAAACCGCGGCAAATAGGGCAAAGGCCCCCAGCAACAACATTGCATCAAGGTACTCACTGCCCGAATAGCCGGCGATCGCAGCTCGCAGGGCAGTAATTCCGTGAGTTGCGGGAAGATACGGCGAAATTGCCCGGAAGAAACTCGGCAGAATATCCAAGGGGAAGGATCCGCCTGCACCCGTGATCTGCAAGACCAGGAACAGTACACCCAAGGCTTTCCCCGCATTACCGAAAGTAGCGATGAAGGTGTAGAGCAGGAAAGAAAACACCAAGGCAATCGCCCACCCGGTACACATAAATAGCCAGGGATGAACGTGCTGGATCTTCACAAAGAACAGCAAGCCCAAGCACATAATGGTGGCCTGGGTCAGAGCAAGCAGCCCGAAAATCATGTAACGCCCGAGGAAGCCTTCCCACAGGCCTAAGCGATGCCTCTTGAAATACTCGACAGCTGGGTGGGAAGAATCCAATCCCTCAACAACATTCTCTGTGGTGACATCACTGCGAATGCTAATGATCATGAGGACCGACCCCACCCACAGTGCAAGGGCCGTATAGAAGGGCGCCATCTGAGAGCCAAAATTCTCAACCGGATACACCGCAATGGTGGTGACACCCACAGGAGCTGCAAGAGCAACGGCCAGAGCCTGAGGATCTGAGCCAATGATGGTGCGGACCTGCGCAAGGTTCCCACTTTGCAAAGCATCACTCAACTTGTTATGAATGTCTGAGATCTTTAGCGAGGCTTCACGAAGTTGATTTCCAATTCCACTAAACGTCGATTGAAGTTTCGATAACCCCTCCCGAACCCCATTCGAGCCATCATTGACACTGGAGCTGGCTGCAGACAGCTGAGCGCGCAGGTTTTCCATCGACGAGGTTGCTGAGTTAATGGTTCCCGAAAGCTGTTCTAATTGCGGACGCAGGGAGGAATCAACATCGCTCTTCAAATTGGAGATAGCTGACTGAGCTTGTCCAACAAGGTTCTTTACATCCTGGCGATTTGCGCCAGCATCTGCGACGTTCTTTTCCATGTCATCAGCAAGCTTATTGATCGCATTCTGCAGTGCGCTCAGACGGTCAGCAGAAGCTTGCAAGCGATCCAGAACATCTTGAGAAATAGGTGTTCCCGGTAGATTTGCCAGCGTTTCCTTCACATGCAGGTACTGCGTCGCTTGATTGCCCACTGACGAGGCCTGGGAACGCAAGGTCTCCACCGCCGAAGCGACGCTAGTGCCGCCTCGGGAATACACATCATCAATGGATGCAGAAAGCACCTCAAGGGAATGAGCAGACGCACTCACGGCTGAGGAAAGGGCGGAGGCAGCCTGCGAAGCCCCAGCACTGATCTGATCAACGGAAGCCGAGGCGTTATTTGCCGCGCTCTCCAGCGGATCTCGGGCCTTCGAGGCATTGGCAATCATGGTCTGCGTAGAATCCACCAGCTGCACAGAGGAGGCGATGAGTCCGGCATAGGCATCTGCGCTGGTTGCCGCAGCGTTCAGGCGCTGCGAGGTCGACTCCAGGCGAGAATTCAACGCCTGGATACCACGAACATTCGCGGGATCAGAGAGCGCATCTGACAGCGAAGAAGCCGTATCCACGGCAATTTCTGCAACAGTCTGCGCAAATACCTGGTTGATTTGCGCAGAAACGCGCTCTGCGCCTTGACCGGCGATTTTTGGCGCCAGGCCATTCTTCTTTTCATTGATGTAGTAGGTCAGGGGCGTCGAATGCGCATCACTGGAAAAGAAAGTCAGCATCTCTTGAGAGAAGTCCGAAGGGATGACAACTGCCGCGTAGTACTCCACCGATCGCGTCTTCTCAATTGCTTGTTCTTCGCTATCAATCACCCAATTGAATTGCTCGTTCGTCCGTAAAGCTGCCACAACACGGTTACCGATATTGACCTCAAGGGGGATCAGATCAGACTTATACCCCTTGTCGGTATTGGCAATCGCAATCCGTAGGTTTTTTGTGTTGGCAAAAGGATCCCATGATGCGGAGATGTTGAACCACGCAAAGAATGACGGAAGAACAACCAGCCCAAGAACAACGACCATACTGATCACGCTGCGATGTGCTCGCGAAAGATCAGCGCGGAAAATTTCCCATATCGCTTTCACTTCTCGCTCCCTTCTTCCACTGCTTCTTCGTCGTGCACAGAAGCGCTCTTCTTCACTGCTGAGGCGAAGAGCGCCGCTGCACCGTGAGCCCTCCGTTGCAAAAGCGAGCGTACATCGGAGTCATTCATATTCGTGAGCAACTGCTGACGTTCAAGAGACTCACGAACAAACTCGACAGCGATCAAGAATGAGATAATCGCGAGGATCCACACAATCCACAGTCCCAACATCATCGGCACTTCGGTCGCACTCGTAACAGATAAAACTGCAAGGAGAGCCGGAACAACAATCCCCAGAACCAGCGCTGCACGGCGCATCCGCGGGTAACGACGTTCAAAGGTGCGCACCCGACGCGAAACGGAACGCGAATACAAATCATGGTCGGCAAGAACAGAAACGATCTGGGAAAGACGGAAACGTGAGGAGGGAAGGCGAGTGGCCTCGCTAATAAACAATCCAGACCGCGACAGATCACGGGTCACCATCGCGTTAAGGTTCACAAGATACGGACGCAACGCAAGTCCGATGGTGAAAGAGATTGCCACGTGAATCGCCAGCACTCCAATTGCTCGAATATACGCGTGGTCATAGAAGCCACCGACCGTTTCGCGCATCGCATTAATGCCATAGGTGAAGGGGAAAAGCGGATGGAGGAAACGGAAGAAGGAGGGCATCATCTCGATGGGATACAGGCCGGCAGCGCCCGGAATCTGCAGCATGACAATGACGACACATAGACCTTTACCAATGTGTTGGAAGCAAGTCGCCAACATGTAAATAATCGAGAGGTAGGCCAGTGAACTGATCATCGCTGTCCCAACAAAAGCAAGCTTGGAGACAGTTTGGACCCCAATGATGAGATTTCCAATGGATACAACCAGGGCCTGCCCAAGAGCAAAGAGCGCCAGAAGCATCCATCGCGACATATAACGCTGGACCGAGCTCATGGGACCGACTTCCTCGTCATCGACCTCGAGCTTGAAAATAACGACAAGAGAAAATGCGCCAATCCACAACGCAAGGTTCGTAAAGAGCGGCGCCATCGCGGAACCATACGTGGAAACTGGGAAGACGGCCTGGGTTTGGATCGACGTCGGTGCGGCCACAAATTCAGCAATCTTTTCAGGATTGAGATTCATAGAGCCTGAAAGAGATTGAATGGCGTTCGAGGAAGAAATGGCAGAGATATCTCCCTGTGCGCTTCCAAGATCATTCATCAATGCGCTGACATTTGTCGCTGACTGAGCAAGAGTCGTCTTCGTCGAATCAAGAAGTGCCGTGAGCTGATCAAGCAAACCATTCATCTGTTCTCGTTGGCCTTGAAGCACAGCAATTGCAGAACGAAGATTCGCTGAGGCTGTCGACATTTGGTCCAGCGCATTGGAAATCGCAGGAAGTTGGTCCCCGATACCCGAGCGCGCCTGAGCAGCGGAATTGCTCAGTACTTGACTGGAGTTCTGAAGTGTCGCGAGCGCTTGGGTGATCGAATTCGAAGTCGTCGCAAGGCTGCCATTAAGATTCGACAAGTTCGCCAGAGTTTGTCCAACCTGAGAGTTTTGCGTGCTCAAGTCATTCAAAGCTTGCGAGGCCGTGGGAAGTTGCGCGATTCCTAGGCTTTGGAGTTGGCGCAGGATATCCCCATTAGTCTGGTTGATGGACTGTCCTTCTGTCAGGAGCCCATTAATCGTTGTCGTTGCGCCTTGCACTCCCCCGTTGAATGCCCCTCCGGCAGCCGATGCCTTCGCGGTGGCATCAGTAGCATGATTCGCCAGCCCATCGAGCGCACCAGACATATTGGTGCTGAAAGTCGACAAAGTGGAGCGCGTGTCATTGACTAACTGATCTGCTTGGGAGAGCGCGCTGTTGAGATCAGACAGGCTCGAATCGGCCGAATTCAATGAATTGCGTGCACCAGAAATCTTTTCCTTGGCCGCATCGATCCTGCCGTCCATCCCTTTGAGTGTCTGTTCAGCTTCTCCCAGCTGGTCGCGAGCTGCGGTGATCTTATCTTTAAGATCAGAACGGTTGCTTTGCAAAATGTCAGAAATGGAGCGCCCTGTTGAGGAGATCTTTGCAGAAAGGCTCTGCGCGACGGTCGAGACAAAAGCCGAGTTGATCTGTTGATCAAGGGCATTCGCACCGGCTCCAGTAATTTTTGGAGCAATGGCGTTGTTGCGCTCATTCACGTAGTACTGCACGTTTGGCTTTGAATAGGTGCCGTCAACAATGCCCGTTAATTTTTGAGAAAAGTCTGAGGGGATGACGATCGCGGCATACGCGTGGCCCCGCTCAACATCTTTTTGTGCTTGATCGGCAGAAACGAAATACCAACCCAACTGGTCATTCGTGCGTAGTTGATTTTCTACCGTGGTCCCAACGTTAATAAAACCGATAGCGTCCTTCGTCGCACCCTGATCCTCATTGGCAACCGCCACGCGAATCTTCGAGGTATTCGAATAGGGATCCCAAAAACCGACGATGTTAAACCACGCATACAGTGCGGGTACAAAGAGAAGACCGACAATGACAATCCAGGCGGCGGGCACGGTCACCATCCGCCGGATATCCCGCTTAAGCGATCGCACAACAGGCTTCATCAACGCTCCTCAAACAGAACAGCTGTGCACCTTCCACATGGAGGGTACACAGCACTTCCTCGTCAGCGCGTCGCCGAGATCAGCGACGCGCTTGTTTGACATAGCGACGCATCGCGCGCTCTGCCTCACGCTGGTCCTGTTTTTCACGCAGGGCCTGACGTTTATCCCACTCTTGTTTACCGCGAGCAAGGGCGATCTCAACCTTTGCGCGGCCGCCGATAAAGTAGAGCTCAAGGGGAACAATGGTGTATCCCTTGGCAGAAGACTTATCGGCCAGAGTGGAAATCTGACTGCTATGCAGCAGAAGCTTCCTCTTTCGCGTCGGCGCGTGGTTGGTCCACGAACCCTGCGCATACATGGGGATGTTCGCCCCGTATAGCCAGGCCTCGCCGTTCTTAATCTCTACCCAGGCGTCGACAAGCGAGGCACGCCCCATACGTAGAGCTTTCACTTCGGTCCCCGAAAGTACCATGCCGGCCTCCCACGTATCTTCAATGAGATAGTCGTGGCGAGCCTTCTTATTGCGAGCAATAGTTTTCTTCGCGTCCGAGGCAGCCTTACGCTTCTCGGATTCGGTAGGCTTTGGTTTCTTCCATTCCTTCGGCATAAGCACCCCCTCAGTGAGAAATTACAGGAGAACTATTGTCCTACAAGTAATCCAGAGGTTCAACATCAGCACCGTTGCGCATAACGGACAGGTGGAGATGGCAGCCAGTGGCGTAGCCTGTAGCGCCGACCCATCCCAGCACCGTATCGCGTCCAACGTGCTGACCAACATAGACATTGGTGGACTGCATATGAACATACGCAGTCGACATGGACGCGCCATTCATCATCCCGTGGTTTACGTAGACAACGTTTCCGCCAGCGGTTTCAACGGTCACAGCGGTGACAACGCCTTCGGCAACCGGATAAATTTCAGTACCGCAGTTTGCCGCAAAGTCTGTTCCATTGTGATAGCGAGAGATCCCAAGGACAGGGTGGACTCGCCATCCGAATGGTGACGTAACAACCAAAGGAACGGGGAGCGGGCTGGAGAAGTTCGAGGAGGAGGTATAGCGCCTATTCTGGCGGCGGTTCTCTTCATCAATCGCAGCGAGCTTCGAGGTCGCATCTTGGTATTCGCGCTGCCACTGACCAAGTTGCTCTTCAGCCTGAGCCTTCTGTGCATCCCACTGGGCGCGTTTTTCTTCCGAGGTCTTCTTCAGTTCGTCGAGTTCGCGCAGTTTCGTTTCCGCAGTGTTCTTTGCGCTCTCAGCTTCTTCCTAGGCCTTACGTGCTTTCTCCTCCAGAGAAGAAATTCGCGAAGTGACGGCGTCTTGCCTGCTCTGCTGATTGCGCGTCGCTGCCTGCATATCCATTGCTTGACTGAGCGCACTGTCTTGAGCGCGTGTCATTGCATCCGCCGCAGCTGCACGATCAGCAATTTCCTCGGTTCCCGAAGACGACAGCGCGATCAGAAGGGGCGAGCTCACTCCCCCAGACTGATACATCTCGCGCGCCAATGCACCCACAGCTTTTTGAGATTCCTCTTGCTGTTTGCGTGCTTTCTCCATCGCAGTGTTAAGACGAGCGACCTCGGCCTGAGCTGCTTCCAGTTGGGCCTGCGCAACGTCATGCTCACGCTTGGCGCCCTCGTAGCGTTCATTAGCAGTGTCAAGCTCAGCCTGAGCAACGGGGATCTGTGCATTCGCAGTTTCAAGGTCTAAGTAAACCTGGGCCAGCGAAGCATCCAAACCCTCAAGGTTGTTGCGAAGCTCTTGCACGTGCTGCGCGGACTCGCGCTGAGCCTGGGCAACGCGGTTACGGTCTTCATCCGCAAAAGCGGGTGGTACCAGAGCGAGGGGCGCTGCAACAACAAGCAGCGCAACCGCACTGGTCAGTCCCGTTGAAAAACCGTGAGAACGCGTCTTTGCCATAGGATCAGATCTTCGTGTACTTCGCCAGTGAGAATGCGGATGCCGACAGCGCAAGGAGCACCGCAGCAATGATGAGGATCGGCGACATGATCCACACCTCACGCATGCCAATAAAGTTCGTCCAACGGAAAGCCTGCGCAAGCCACTGATTCACCAGGACGTGAACACCGACGAACAGGGTTCCCACTGCCAAGAGAGCACCAACCACCGCAGCAATCGCGCCCTCGATCATGAAGGGAGCTTGAATAAACATGTTTGAGGCACCAACCAGTCGCATGATGGAGGTTTCGCGTTCACGGCTCATCGCGGACAGACGAATAGTGGTCGTAATGAGCAAGACTGCAGCAACGATCATGACGCCCGCCAAGCCCAGCGACAGGCCTCGGGCCTTACCCAAAACCTGGAATAGGGGCTCAACAATCTCACGCTGATCCTTGACAACGGATACACCAGCTGAACCGGTGAATTCGTCTCGAATAATGCTGAATTGCTCGGGATTGACCAGCTTGACGCGGAAAGACACCTGCATCATGTCCTCGGTCGTCCACTGCCCCAGCGGAGAATTACCGTAGATCTTCACGAAGTTCTTAAAGGCCTCAGCCTTTGATTCTTCGTAGACGTCCTTCACGTAGGGCGCCAGCTCTGCAGAACGGAGCTTATCGCGCACCGCCGCAATCTGTGTTTCCGTTGCCTCTTGGTTGTTGCAGCTCGGAGTCTGGTCATTGTTGGCACACATGTAGATCGAGACCTCGATCTTGTCGTACCACTGACTCTTCATTCGCGAGACCTGCATCTGCGAAAGGCCTGCAATACCAACAAACAGCAGGGACACGAAGGTCACGATCACCACGGCAACAGACATCGCACGGTTTCGCGACAGGCCCTTGCCAACTTCCGAAAGAATAAAACGTAACTTCATTACTTCACCGCCCCATACACGCCGCTGTTCTGATCACGAGCAACCGTTCCATCGTGCAATTCAATGACGCGCATACGCATCTGGTTCACGATTGCAGCGTCATGCGTTGCCATAACAACCGTGGTCCCATTGCGGTTAATACGATCCAGCAAACGCATGATTCCGAGCGATGTATCCGGGTCCAAGTTACCGGTCGGCTCATCTGCAAGAAGCAACTCGGGACGGTTCACCATCGCGCGCGCAATTGCCACACGCTGTTCTTCACCACCGGAAAGCTCATGGGGAAGACGCTTTTCTTTACCGGCCAAACCGACCAGTTCCAAAACATCGGGAACCTGGGTTTCGATAGCATGGCGAGGCTTACCAATAACCTCCATCGCCAGAGCAACGTTCTCGTATACGGTCTTTGAAGGCAGCAAACGGAAGTCCTGGAACACGGTCCCGACCTGGCGTCGTAGCTTAGGGACCGACCAACGCGAGAGTTTACCCACGTCATGGCCGAGGACCCACACCTTTCCTGACGTCGCACGAATTTCCCTCATGGTGAGTTGAAGGAAGGTGGACTTACCGGAACCGGACTTTCCCACGAGGAAGACGAACTCTCCGCGCTTCACTTCAAGGGAAACATCATCTAATGCCGGACGCGCACCAGGCTGATACACCATGGTGACGTGATCAAATCGAATCATGAGCCGTCTCTGATTGGGGTTATGGTCCCTTTTACCCTATGCAGCTCGGGCCTCAAAACTTAGGCGACACGCGCAAAAACCCGGGCTAGGCCCGGGTTTTTCGCATCAGTCTTGATTCTGCTGGTTCTTACGCCAACGAATTCCAGCGTTGATAAAGCCGTCGATATCACCATCGAAGACGTTCTGAGGATTGCCGGACTCGTATTCGGTACGCAGGTCCTTCACCATCTGGTAGGGCTGCAAGACGTAGGAGCGCATCTGGTCACCCCACGAAGCCTTCACATCACCCGCGAGCTCCTTCTTCTTCGCTTGCTCTTCCTCATGACGCAACACAAGAAGGCGAGACTGCAGAACTCGAAGAGCTGCCGCACGGTTTTGAATCTGTGACTTTTCGTCCTGCATCGAAACGACAATACCCGTCGGGATGTGAGTCATTCGAACGGCGGAGTCTGTCGTATTCACCGACTGACCACCGGGACCAGAGGAACGGAAGACATCAACCTTGAGTTCGGACTCGGGAATCTCAATGTGGTCAGTCGACTCGATCAGAGGAATAACCTCAACAGCAGCGAAAGAAGTCTGACGACGCCCCTGGTTATCGAAGGGACTGATACGCACGAGGCGGTGGGTGCCCGCCTCGACCGAAAGAGTGCCATAGGCGTAAGGAGCTTGAACCTCAAAGGTTGCGGACTTTAAGCCAGCTTCTTCTGCATAGGACGTATCCATAACCTTCGTCGGATATCCGTGGCGCTCTGCCCAGCGCAAGTACATGCGCAGCAGGATCTCAGCGAAATCTGCAGCATCCACGCCGCCAGCGCCGCTTCGGATGGTGATGACTGCGTTGCGCTCGTCATATTCACCGTCAAGAAGAGTGCGGATCTCAAGGGCGGACATGTCGTCTTTCAATGAGGCAAGGTCAGATTCAGCCTCGGCAAAAATATCTTCCGCGTCCGCAGGATCGCTCTCAGCGGTCTCACGGGCCATGTCGACAATTGCCTCGAGGTCGTCAATGCGCTCTTCCATTGCCAGAACACGATCGAGCTCGCTCTGGCGGTGCGATAGCTGTGAAGTCACTTCCTGTGCATGCGCGGGGTCATCCCACAGGTCAGGAGCAGCTGCCTTCTGCGACAGCTCCGCGATTTGAGCGCGAAGACGCTCGGGCTGTACAACGGCGGAAATATTTTCCATCGTCGTACGCAAGGACTGGATCTCTTCAGAAAACTCAATGGCCACGTCTAAAGGGTAGCCGATTCATCTAATTATTGACGAGGCCGGGGCCGGGTGAGGGACAATCACTCCCCTCACCCGGCCCCGGGCCGCGCCGTTATTTCATTGTATGAACGCCGCTGGGGCGCATCCGCCTACATTCAGGCGATTGCATCCAGTAGTTCAGGAGGCCAGCTGGCCAGAAGGCAAGAGCCAGGCCTTTTCTGCCTCGATTCCCAGGCGGACGTACTGTCCTTCTTCAAGAAGGTCCTCTGCACGCGGGTCGGAGACCACACACACCAGCGAGCCAAATTCGGTTTCGATCTCGTACTCAACGGTTTCGCCGTAGAAGATCGAGGTGACAACCTGGCCCAGCGAACCGGTGAGTGCCGCAGGCTTCTCATCGGTTGCAGAGATACGCATGGATTCAGGGCGAACCAGAACAACCAGCTCGTCGCCCGAACGAACGGCTTCCTTTGCGCTCTCTGAAGCGTGGACGTTGAGCTGCTGGCCCAAAGCCTCAATCTGGACCTTACCGTCCTCGCCGACCTCAGTAGCCTTTGCGGGAACAAAGTTCGCGCGACCAACGAAGTCAGCAACAAAAACACTGGCCGGGTGCAGGTAGATCTCTTCGGGAGTATCCACCTGTTCGATTCGTCCCGCATTCATCACGACAATGCGGTCAGACATTGCCATTGCTTCGGACTGATCGTGTGTCACGTACACGGAGGAAATCCCCAGACGCTTTTGCATCCGACGAATCTCCACACGCATCTTCACACGAAGCTTCGCATCCAAGTTCGACAAAGGCTCATCGAAGAGCAGTACCTTCGGGCGCACAACCATCGCTCGGGCCAGTGCAACACGCTGCTGCTGGCCACCGGAAAGTTGGGAAGGAGCGCGATCAGCCATTGCGGTCAGGTTCATTGCCGCAAGCGCAATATCGACCTCTTCCTTGATTTCCGCTGCGCTCTTCTTACGCAGATGCAGGCCGTATGCCACGTTCTCGCGCACGCTCAGGTGAGGGAACAATGCGTAGGACTGGAACACCATGGACATGGGGCGCTTGTTCGGCGGAACAACCACCATGTTTTCGCCATCGAGCATGACCTGGCCCGAAGTCGCATCTTCGAAGCCTGCGATCATACGCAGGGTCGTGGTCTTGCCACAGCCCGAGGGGCCCAGAAGGGTGATGAATTCACCGGGGTGAATATCGAGGTTGATGTGATCAACCGCGGTGACCTCGGAAGCGGTGTTCGAGAAGGTCTTGGTCAGCTCCACCAGGGACAGGCGGCCGGGAGCATTTGTGTCATTCGTATTCGACATGGGTCTTTCCTTTGTCAACAATTACATGCCCGCGCCATTGGTGGCGGTGACAGATTTATCTCGAACAAGAACATTTGTTAGGCCGATAACAGCCATCACGATGATGATCAAGATCGTGCAGAAGGCAAAAGCGTTACCGAAACGGCCTGCATCAACCTCAGCAAGAATCTGCGAGGTCATAATCTTCGTCTTAGGAGTCGTGATGAAAATGATCGGCGACAGCGTCGTCATGGATCGCGCGAATGCGTAGGTCAAGCCAGCGATGAATGCCGGACGGATCAGAGGAAGCGTCACCTTCATGAAGGTATGCAAGCCCGAGGCACCCAAGGAGGTCGAGGCCTCGTCAATCGAGTGGTCAACCTGGTGAAGGGAGGCAATACCGGAACGTTGACCCGAGGGCATCGAACGCGCAACGTAAACCATGATGATCGCCAGCGCGCCACCGAAGACCGCAGAACCACCCGCGAGCGCAGGCATCAACATCAGTTTTCCACCAACGATGAGCGGCTTGTTGTAGGTGATGAGGTAACCAATACCCAGAACCGTACCGGGAACAGACAGGCCGAGCATGCCCAGGAAGTCCATGAAGCCAGCCGAGGCCTTAAGGCGTACGACCACCAGCCATGCGACGACCATGCCCAAGACGCCGGCGATGGGCGTTGCGATCAGGGCCAAGATGGTCGTGTCGATGATGGCATCATTGCCGATGCCCGAGAGCACGTACTTGAAGTTCTTCAGAGTGAAGGTGTTATCCACGCCCAAGATCGAGACGAAGGCTCCAACAATAACCGTTGCGTAGATGGTGACAACGAACGCGGCCAGTAGGAAGGTTGCGATTCCCAGCGGGATGCGTGCCTTCATGGAGCGGACCATACGGACCTTACCAGTCGGCTTGCCCGTCACGGTAACCGTTGAGGAGCGTCCTGACCAGTAGCGCTGCAGGAGGAAGACAAGGAGCGCAGGAACCAGAAGAATCAATGAGTATGCCGAGCCCGCAGCCGTGTTGTATTCGCCGTTAACAGCGATGTACGCGCGCGATGCCAGAACGGTGAAGTCACCGCCAATGACCAGCGGGTTCGCCAGGTCGGCAATGGCCTCGACGAAAAGAAGAAGGAAGGAAGCGGCAAAGCCGGGGACGAGCATCGGAAGCGTAACGGTACGGAAGATTGTCCACGAGGACGCACCCAAGGAGGCGGCGGCTTCTTCCATTGCGGGGTCAAGGTTCTTGAGCATTCCGAGCATATTCATGTATGCGACGGGGAAGAAGGAAAGCGACAAAACCAGGGTCAGACCTGAGAGGCCATAGATATTCCACTGTTGTCCCAGAACCTGCGTCGAGATCAGGCCGTTACGACCAAACAGAGTGATGACCGATGTTGCCACAGCGAAAGGCGGCGAGACGATCGGGATCATGCAAATCAGGTGGAGGATCTTCTTACCCGGGATATCCACTCGCGCCTGGACGTAGGCGAAGAAGAAACCAGCAAGAGTACCAATCAAGCCAACAACTAGGCCCAGAACGATCGTGTTCAGCGCAATCGTTCGGTTCGTTGTCGAGCTGGCGAAGGAGGTCAAAACCTTCAGGCCATCAGTTGAGAAGGCACGTGCCAAGATCGTGACCAGCGGCAGCAAGACCAGAAGGAAGAGAACTGCTGTAATGATCGCGACGATCGCAACCGTCACGGGGTCGCGGCGCACCTTCGTTCGTTTTTTCTTTCCCGAGGCCACGGCTTGCGCCTGCGGGGTTTGTGCCCCTTGGGTGCGTGGTGGCGCAACTGTCTCCACTGACATTGGCTATCCGATCTCTCCAAGTACCCGCGTAACGCGGAAAAGTCCCTGTTGATGTGCGCATCTTTCAGCGGACACGCGAAGAAAGAGGGAGGGGATGGAACAGGGACATGGAAAGAACCATCCCCTCCCTTGCACCACTACTGGCGCGGCTTTGCGGCAACCTCTTCATCGAAACGCTTCGTCAGCTCGGGCTTTGCGGCCGCTGCTGCAGCGAAGTCGTAATCGATCAGGTTGATCTCATCGAGCTTGGCCATCTTGTCGTTGGTCTTGGCGTTCGGGTTGGTCAGAATCTGGTTCGAGCCAACGGTCTGGCCAAGGTTCTGAGCGTCAGCCGAAATTGCCCAGTCGATGTACTTCTTGGCGGCCTCGGAGTGCTTCGAGTTCTTCACCAGAGCGACACCACCGATCTCGTAACCGGTGCCTTCCTTGGGGAAGGAAACAACGAGGTCCTTCATGCCCTCATCGCGGTACTTCACGCAGTCGTGAGAGAAGACCAGGCCCACTGCGACCTCGCCGCGTCCTGCGATCTGGCCGGGAGCAGTACCGGACTTGGTGTACTGCAGGACATTTGCGTGCATCTTCTTCATGTAGTCGAGGCCTGCGTCTTCACTACCGCGAAGAACAACCTGGGTCCACAGTGTCGTGAACGCAGTTCCCGAGGTCGAGGGGTGTGCCGTTGAAATCTGGCCCTTGAGTTCGGGCTTGAGAAGGTCATCCCACGACTGGGGAACCTGGAGGCCCTTTTCTTCAAGAACCTTCTGGTTCGAGCAGAAGCCCAGAACACCGACGTAAACACCGGTCCAGTAGTGCTTCGGGTCCTTGTACTTATCCGGGATTTCCTTAGCGGTGGGCGAATCGTAGGCCTCGATCAGGCCCTTTTCTGCAGCTGCACCGTAGCCGTCAACCGGTCCACCGTGCCAGACATCAAACTCTGGGTTGTCCTTCGCGGAGTCCAGACGAGCGACGGTCTCACCGGAGGAAAGGCGAACGTAGGTTGCCTTGATTCCGGTCTGCTGGGTGAAGGTCTCTGTCCACTTCTGGCAGAGGTCTTCCATTGCGCCACAGGCAACGGTAATGGAATCCGAAGATCCGCTTTCACTGCTACCTGAGGAGGCGGAATCATTCACAACACAACCGGAAAGTGCTAGTGCACCCGCCGCGCTGAATGCTGCAAGGGAGATGAAGCTCTTCTTCATCAGATTCTCCTTTGAATCGAGGGTATGCACGGGGCTGTCACTAGGCTCGTGCGCTCTTGGTTTCATTCTTACGTGAAACAGAACACGAAAAAGGCACCCTTAGTAACGAGCGGTAACTGATCTGTTACCGAAGATCCGGCATCGTGTACCCAACCGAGCGAATCGATTGGATCAGCTCTCCCCCACGATCCCCAAGAGCGCCTCGCAAACGATAAGCGGTCATCTTGATCATGTCTTTCCCACCCGAGCTATCCTGCGTTTCCCACACAGAGTTAAGGAGCTCGCGGTAGCTCACAGGCTCCCCAATATGCGAAGCAAGGAAATCCAAGAAGCGTCGTTCTGTCGAGGACAACTCCACCGGCGCACCGTCGACATAGACTTTCCGGTCATGTCGATCAATACGCAAAGGACCGTTGGACACAACATCGTTGGGGTCCTTCTTGCTTCGGCGCAAAAGAGCCTGAG
The DNA here is from genome assembly GCA_938022345.1 of uncultured Actinomyces sp. GTDB lineage: Bacteria > Actinomycetota > Actinomycetes > Actinomycetales > Actinomycetaceae > Pauljensenia. The sequence goes on along the minus strand of CALIEP010000350.1, from coordinate 4,284 downwards.
CGCGAAGAGTCATTTCCTTAGGACTAAAAGGTTTCGTAATGTAGTCATCCGCACCGCTTTCAAGTCCCTTAATGCGGTCGGATTCTTCAGAAAGCGCCGTAATCATGATGATCGGAACATCACTCATCGCTCGGATTCTTTGAGCAAGCGAAATCCCTGAGATCACGGGAATCATGAGGTAAAGAATGACCAGGTCGTAGTAGTGAGTTGTAAATTTCTCCCATGCCTTCGCCCCATCGCTTGCGGTTTCTACAGTTATTCCCGCAGTTTCAAGGGCGAATTTGATAATCATGAGGATCTGGGGCTCATCATCAACAACTAAAGCCTTCGCGCTCATTGGCCCTCCTCAGGCAGGAGTGATTGATCGCCACTTCGTATGGTACGCGGAATAGTCAGATAAAAGGTTGTGCCTTTGGAGGAAACCGTATCAACCAAGATCGTTCCACCGTGAAGTTTCAAAATCTTTTGCGTAAGCATCATCCCTAAGCCTGTTCCAGGTCGAAGCGACCCTCCGGTATCGAATGGGATGAAGAGACGTTCTTTTTCTTCCTGGGTCATTCCGCGACCGTCATCAACGATAGAAATGGTGACGTCTTCATCAAAAGCTTGTACTGTCACGACAATCGAAACATCATCGCCCGCATGACGGGCTGCGTTATTAATAACATTGGCAATCGCCTGCCCCATCAAGCGCGGATCCAGCGACATATAGATGGGTGCTCCATGGTTTTACAGACGGATGGGCGAGGAATGAAAACGCCGCATCTGCGCGACGTTTCGACGCACCAACTCGCGCATTTCAACGCGTTGAAGACGAAGATTGAATAAATCAGATTCCAGGCGCACTTCGGCCAGAAGATCATCAGCCATTTCGACGACCTGGTGCGCATTTTCCGCAATGGTCTTCGCAAACTTCATTTGCACGTCATTCATAGGTCCAGCCGAACCATCAGCAAGAAGTTCTGCCGCTCCCCTGACGACAGTCAATGGAGTGCGTAATTCGTGGGAGAGCACCGCCGGACCAGCCATGTAGTCCTGGTGGAGTTTACGTAGTTGTTCTTTCTCTGCGCGTAGGCGCTGAACGTCTCGGCGCATTCGAAGAGCAAAGACGATCGCAAGAGCGGCAAGGAGCCACGACAGCGCGATAGCGACTATGGCAACTGATTGCATTGTCCTGCTCACCTTTCCATTGCACTCTCAACGATATCCCCACCCGGTCACGAAAGGCGGATAATAAAGTGTAAACACTCGCTCATTTCTTCTCTTCTGAAGCTTTGATCGGGTGGCGGGCTCATCGTCGTAGCTACCAATGTGCAGGCACTGCACGCACAATCCTTCCTCTATCGTTAGGGTCTCCACTACCGCGCACAGCGACGAAGTGCATCGGTGGAACTTCAAGGATGCTCGGCCCTTTCTTAGGCGCGTAGAGTTCCTTATATTCCTTCTTAAAATCAAATGCCATCTCAGACTCCGGGCGAGCTCAACAGTGAGGACTATTGGCCATCATTGTTACAGGTGATGGAAGCGATCACACAAGGAATGCGGCCATCGATAAGGGTGTAGGTAACGTTGCTGTATCCCAATTTCTCAAAGAAAGCTCGATAGGAGTCCACATCGAATTGTTCCTTGAAGTCAGCACCAAGTTTCCCAAGGATCTTTGGGATTATCCCTTGTTTGCTTGGGCGACGCTTGACGTAAGTCGGGACGACGATAGTGCCTCCGGGGCGGACGACTCGTTCAAGTTCCCTCATAACAGCACCAGGATCTGGAAGCAGATGGATGACATTACCAGCGATGACGATGTCGAAGGAGGCATCCTCGTAGTGAAGGCACGTGATGTCAGCTCTTTCGACCGTAGCATTGCGATATTTCGCAAGTTTCTTCCGCGCTTGTTTGAGCATTCCCTCAGAAAAGTCGGTAGCGACCAGCCTCTTGCATATCGGCGCAAGGAAGGTGCTGATTGCACCGGTTCCGCAGGCACATTCAAGAACCTCATCTTCGAGGCCAACCAGCTGAGCGACAGCGACGCCTGTTCCGTCATACACGCCGCGATTAAATGTGTTTTCGAAGAAGTCGTAAAGGGGCGCAACCCGATCCCAGAACATCACTGAACCTCCGCTTGCCCAATGTCCTCGCTTCATTGCGATATCGAAAATGCTACGCGCGCCCTGCATTTCGCACTAGACCCGAAGGAAGTCCCTCTGTTTCATTGAACGCACTCCCCCGCCTTGTAAAGGATAGGGGCTTCACGCCCACCGGCGTGAAGCCCCTGAAACAACCAGCGAATTAGATCAGACCCTGAGCAACCATCGCATCGGCAACCTTGATGAAGCCGGCGAGGTTTGCACCTGCAACGTAATCGCCAGGAACGCCGTATTCGTCAGCAGTTGCAAGGCAGTTCTCGTGAATGCCAACCATGATCTGGTGAAGCTTTGCATCCGTCTCTTCGAAAGGCCACTGGGTGCGGCCCGAGTTCTGTTGCATCTCGAGTCCCGAGGTGGCCACGCCACCGGCATTCGAGGCCTTACCGGGCGCGTAAAGGACACCGGCGCGGCGCAGCTCGTCAATGGCCTCGGGAGTGGTGGGCATGTTCGCACCCTCCGCAACCATCTGCACACCGTTATGAATCAGGGCCTCGACACCTTCAAGACCAAGCTCGTTCTGGGTAGCGCAGGGAAGAGCAACGTCACAGGGGACCTCCCAAATCGAGCCTTCCGAGAAGAAGTGCGCGCTGGGACGCTCGGCGGCATAGTCGCTGACGCGACCGCGACGAACTTCCTTAACGTCCTTCAGCAGATCGACATCGATTCCCTCTTCATCAATGACGAAGCCAGAAGAATCCGAAACCGCAACGACCTTCGCGCCCAGTTGCTGAGCCTTTTCGGTCGCATAAATCGCCACATTTCCCGAACCGGAAACAACAACGCGCTTACCTTCAAAAGAATCTCCACGCGCACGAAGCATTTCCTGCGCAAAGTAGACCAAGCCGTAACCGGTGGCCTCGGTGCGGGCAAAGGAGCCACCCCAGGTCAGGCCCTTGCCGGTCAGAACACCGGCATCAAAGCTATTGCGAATACGACGGTACTGGCCGAAGAGGTAACCAATTTCGCGGCCACCCACGCCAATATCACCGGCGGGAACGTCTACGTTGGGACCAATATGACGCTGAAGCTCAGTCATGAACGACTGGCAAAAACGCATGATTTCGGCATCAGACTTACCCTTGGGGTTGAAGTTTGCACCGCCCTTTGCGCCTCCCATGGGCAGGCCGGTCAAAGAGTTCTTGAAAATCTGCTCAAAGCCAAGAAACTTGATGATCGACAAGTTCACCGAGGGATGGAAACGCAGGCCACCCTTGTAGGGGCCAAGCACGGAATTGAATTGAACGCGGAAGCCACGATTGACGTGAATGCGGCCCTGATCATCGCTCCAGGGAACGCGGAACATGAGCTGGCGTTCAGGCTCAACAATTCGCTCGAAAATCGCCAGATCCTGGTATTCGGGCTTGCGGGCAACCAGAGGAGTCAGGGTCGAGAGAACCTCGAAGACTGCCTGGTGGAATTCACCTTGGTGGGGGTCGCGCGCTACCAATTCATCGAAGACCGATGCGAGCTCGCGGGGAAGCTGGGATGTATCGAACTTTTCACTCATGTCTTGATCATGGCACTGCTCCGGTTTATTTACCTTTTCTTTTCCAATATATGGACTCTGCATTGCGCATGCCCTGATCACAGGCGCGCGATACCCGCCACGAAGGCTCACGTATTTGGTGTACTTGGCGGCAATTTTGCCTTCTCTCGATGCGCCTGCCCCGCTGTTTTCGCCCAGCACATTAAGGTCTAAACGTGACTCGATCTAAGACTCCCTATGAACTTGCTGCCCTTGCAACAGTTGCGGTTCCGCGGCTCGAAGTAGCCGGACTGCGCCCCCCGCAGTTCAGCGATGAGGTCCTTTCAGTCACCGGACTCATTGATACTTCAGGCGATCGCTGGATGGTTGTCTGCCCACACGACACTGTCGGCGGGCTGGATATGGAAGCCCAGAACGCGGTTCTAGAGCGTTTGGGGAAGGCTCACGATTTTTCGAAGATTCCCTTCGAGGTTCCGCGTCCCGCTCGTTTCACCCGCACACCAGAGGGTGATCGAGTTATGGTGCACCGCGATCTGGGTGGGCACGTCATGGAAACCTCGGATTTCGATGACCCGCACTTGCTGCCTGCATCCCTGGGAAATGCATTGGCCTTAATTGATAATGTTCCCTAGGTTATCTACACCGGCGTCAATC
>CALIEP010000349.1 GCA_938022345.1 uncultured Actinomyces sp. | reverse complement strand
GGGGAGCATGCCGAGGCATCCTTGGTCCGTGCGACCGTGCTCGAGCTGCGCGCGGGGAAGGGCATGGTATTAAACCCTGAGGATCACGATACGTGGAGCGCGGGATCTTTCTTCACCAACCCCATCCTTCCCGAGGCAGCAGCTGCAGTGCTCCCCGAAGAGGCGCCTCGTTTCCCGGCGGGGGAGGGACTGGTGAAAACCAGTGCCGCTTGGCTCATCGACCACGCCGGTTGCCCCAAAGGCTTCCATCTTCCCGAGGCCGGGGAGCCGCCGCGCGCATCCCTGTCCACCAAGCACGTGCTTGCGCTGACGAACCGCGGGGGCGCAAGCGGTGCAGATATCGAGGCCTTGGCGCGCGCTGTGCGCGGGCGCGTGTTTGATGCCTATGGCGTGACTCTTGTTCCTGAGCCTGTTGCCATCGGTATTGAGTGGTAGTTCGGACTACCTTCAACGAGCTGAAGGAGGACCGTTGTGAACGAGTACCTTGCGAGCTTGGAAAGAGACCTTTCCCCGATCGAGGGAGGCTTCAAAGAGGAAGAGCGACGGGCACGCAGCGACTACGACTCTCATGATCGTGACCAGGCTTTGGAAATTGCCTATTGCGCATACCGCTCCAACGTTTACCAAGTGCGAATGTACGCGGTTTTTCTCATGGGGTATCTCTCGCAGGATCAGGAAGTGCTTACTTTCTTGAGGGAAAATGTCGCCCAGGATGACAACTGGAGAGTTCAAGAAATCCTGGCGAAGGCTTTTGACGTTTTCTGCGCAACTACGGGGTATGAGCACTCTCTTTCAGTGATCGATGAGTGGCTGGGTCATTCCAATCCGAATGTTCGTAGAGCTGTCACTGAAGGACTACGGATATGGACCAGTCGGCCCTATTTTAAAGAGCACCCATGTGAGGCAATCAAGAGGCTTTCGGCACTTCGAAATGACCCGAGCGAGTACGTCAGAAAATCTGTGGGAAACGCTCTACGCGACATCAGTAAGAGATTCCCGGACCTGATTGCAACCGAATTAAGCGCGTGGGATCTGGAAAGCAAGGAAACTCGACAGGTCCACAAACTAGCG